>CAYQWI010000032.1:0-10857 GCA_964421165.1 uncultured Natronomonas sp. | reverse complement strand
CCGCCGACGCGGAACCCGGTGATGACCTCGTCGAAGATCAAAAGCGAGCCGTACTCGTCGCAGAGACTTCGGAGCCGCTCGTGGTAGCCGTCTTCGGGGTAGACGATACCCATATTCGCCTGCACGGGTTCGACGAGGACGGCGGCGATGTCGTCGCCGTGTTTTTCGAACGCCTCGCGGGCGGCGTCTTCGTCGTTGAACGGAACGGGGACCGTCTGCTCCGCGAACGCCTGCGGGATGCCGGCGGTGGAGGGGTTCTGCTCGTCGGCATCACCGGCGACGAGCGTCGATTCTTGAGCGCCGTGGTAGCCGCCCTGCATGATGACGATCTTGTTCCGTTCTGTCACCGCGCGCGCGAGTCGACAGGCGGAGACGGTCGCTTCGGTGCCGCTGTTGACGAACCGGATCATCTCGACCGACGGGACGTGCCGACAGACGAACTCGGCGTGTTCGACCTCGATTTCGGTCGGCATGCCGTACATCGGCCCCTCGGCGGCGCGCGATTGGATCGCCGCCTGTACCGGTTCGGGCATACTGTGCCCCAAAAGGAGCGGGCCGAGCCCCTGTATCCAGTCGATGTATCGGTTGCCGTCCGAATCGACGACGTGGCCGCCGTCGCCGCGGTCGACGAAGATCGGGTACGGCTGCGGTGCGGCCCGCACTGATGAGTTGACGCCGCCGGGCATGACCGACAGCGCTCGGCCGTACAGCGAGCGGGAAGCTTCGTGGTTCATATCAGGCCGTTCTTCGCGCGGCCCGAAAGGCGTTACCGTCTTCGGTCGCACAGCTGAAATTTCGAGAGAGTACAGATAAATGGCTGAATGCCCAGATATTCCACCCTAATTCGAACAATAAGGCGTCTAATCGCCGAAGCATAGCGAATATTGCTTTATCCGACTGAATAATGGGTTTCGATCGTGTCTGTAGACACGCCGCGACCGGCGCGGCGATCTGTACAGCACTGCAAACCGCGAACCGAAACGGCTGGCACCCGTCGGTTCCTCCGTGAGGGTCTGTCCGGGCCCCACAATTTTATCGATACCGCAGATTCCCGCGATTCGAGCGCCGAGAGCGTTTTCGCCGCCGTACTCGCAGATCGATCGACGGGGCGTAACAGCGTGTGAACGCCTCGGAATCAAAAACGCAGAAAGTGCCGCCGTCAGTCCGAATCTCGGTCGGGGATCGGACAGTCACCCTCCCCGTGGGTCGAAACGATCCGATCCATCTCGACCGTTCGAACGGCGGGATCGTCGTGGAGTTCGCTCAAACAAGCGGCGACCGCGTCCGCGCTCTCGAAGCTCGCGATCGCGAAGACTGTCTCCGGGCCGCTCGTCTGGTACACCGTCGTGAACTCCCGACGGTCTCGGAGACGGTCGGTCACGGCATCGATCGCATCGAGTCCGACGCCGAGTCGGAAGACGACCGTCTCGTAACCGAATGTATCGTAGTCGATTCGAGCGGTGTAGCCGCCGATCACGCCGGTGTCCTCCAGCGCTTGGAGGCGTTTTTGGACGGTCGTCGGAACCGCGTCCACCGTCGCCGCGATGTCGCGAACGTCGGCGCGGGCGTCGCGACACAGCGCCGCGACGAGTCGTTTATCCAGCGATTCCGTCTCGATCATCGACACGATCAGACGGCGTCGGTTCCGACCTCACCCGTGCGGATCTGGTATGCTTCCTCGACCGGCAGGATGAACACTTTGCCGTCACCCGGCTCGCCGGTGTTGCCGGACTCGCTTATCGCCTCTGCGACATCCTCGGCGGGGATATCAGCGACGACACACTCGATTTTGACTTTCTGATGAAGGTCGACGCTGTACTCCTCGCCGCGCCATTGGCCGGTTTTTGCGGGCTGGGAACCGCGGCCGGAGACGTTCGAGACAGTCAGCGAGGGAGCGCCGATCTCGGCGAGTCCCTGCTTTACGTCCGAGAGTTTATCGGGGCGAATGAATCCCATGACCAGCTTGATTCCGCCGTCGTTCGGCTGTCCCCCATCGGTTTGAATCTCTTTGTCGTCGTCGATATCGATGACACGACCGCCGTCGGTCGCCGTCGGGCTGCCTCCGCGGCCGAATTCGGGGTAGGTGTCCGTGCCGTGTTCGGAGATGTCGAGGCCTTCACGCTCGTGTTCGGGCGTGACACGTGCCTGACCGAGTGCTTTAAATCCACCCCAGACCGCCGCCGTCGCGGCGACCGTCCAGATCGTGATCACGGCGACGCCGATTATCTGCGGGAGGAACGCGGACGCTTCGATCGAGAGGATACCGCCAGCGACGATGCCGCCACCGACTGCGGTACCGTTGATCGACCACAGCGGGTACAGGACAACACCGAGCACACCGGCACTTCCGTGAACCGGGAAGACGGCACAGACATCGTCGATCTTCAGAACCTTGTTGACGAACGAGAACACCAGCGGGAGCTGAAGGCCAGCAAGGAGGCCGAGCATCAGCGCACCCATCGGCGTGATAACGTCCGCAACACCAGTGACGCCGACCAGGCCCGCGAGCAGGCCGTTGGCGACGTACAGCGTGTCGACTTTTCCACTGGTGTACATCGAGGCCGCGGCAGCGCCGATGGCACCCATCGTCATGCCGAGGGTGGTCGCCATCGCGACCCGGCCGACGATAGCGTAGCCCGCGAGTTCGAGGCCACCGTCGCCCGCCGCGAACACCGTCGCGGTCGTGCCGACGTTGAACCCGTACCAGCCGAACGAAAGGATGAGCGCGCCGAGGACGGCGAATGTCATCGAGTGTCCCGGGATGACGTTCAGGCTGCCGTCCTTGTTGTATCGACCCAGACGCGGGCCGAGCACCCAGGCAGCGGTGAGGCCGGCGATCCCACCGACCCCGTGAACAACCATTCCGCCGGCGAAGTCGTGGAAGCCGAGCTCCGTCAGGAAGGCACCCTCACCGCCGTACCAGACCAGCCCCGCAACGATGGGGTAGATGACCGCCGCGAGCAGGAACGTGTAGCCGAGGTACGCCCGAAGCTTCGCGCGGCCGGCCACTGCGCCGGAGACGATGGTTGCCGCCGTCATCGCGAAGACGGCGCTGAACAGCCACATCACCCACCCATCGATCGCCGATTCGCCGGTCGCACCCATATGACCGGCGTCGAACATCGTCAGCGGGCTCGAACTTCCCCCACCGAGGATGGCTAGGTTGTTCGATAGCCCCATACCGATGAAAAAGAACACGATGACGCCGATTGCCCACGTCAACATGTTCTTCGTCAGCTGGTTTGCGACGTTCTTCGAACGCACCTGTCCCGACTCCAGCATCGCGAAGCCGGCGTGCATGAAGAAGATGAGGAAGATAGCCAACAGCGCCCACACCAGGTTCGTCCCCGTTGCAATCGTCGAGAGGTCGGCCTGGAGCAGCACCGACTCGATCATGTTCTCACCTCTCTCAGCTGACCGGCATTGGTTCCATGAACGTCCATACTTCTCTCAATTACTACTACGTTTGTAGCTTGCATTACGTGAAAGCCTGATGAAAGCCCCCTATATAAAGATTGGAGTTTAGATTGTTTAATTTAATACAGCATATGTAGACAAGCGTCAGATATAGGTGACAATAATATGAATATAAGGTCATCTCACGTCAGAAATTCGGACGGTAACGGAGGTTGTTTGTGGACGTTCGTACAGTGGGTTCGGCACGTAATTCCGCATTTTCCCCGGAATCGGCTCGCGCGCGGGTCGGTACCAAGGAGTATTTCAGAGCGTCTCGGCGATGTCTTCGGCGAAGTACGTGACAATCAGATCCGCGCCGGCCCGTTTTATCGACAACAACGACTCGTGGGCGACTTCTTCTAAGGAGAGCCACCCCCGATCGGCAGCGGCATGGATCATCGCGTACTCGCCGGAGACGTTGTAGGCCGCGATCGGGTGGTCGAACTCCCGTCGCAGGTCCGAGACGACGTCCAGATACGGCAAGGCGGGTTTGACCATCAACACGTCGGCCCCCTCCTCGGCATCGAGGCGGGTTTCCCGGCGCGCCTCGCGCGCGTTCGCGGGATCCATCTGATAGTGTCGACGGTCACCGAACGCCGGCGCGCCGTCTGCGGCGTCCCGAAACGGGCCGTAAAACGCCGATTCGTACTTCGCGGCGTAGGACATGATCGGAAGGTTCTCGTAACCCTCCCGATCGAGTGCGGTTCGGATCGCACCGACCATCCCGTCGGCCATGGCCGACGGGGCGATCATGTCCGCGCCGGCTTCGGCGTGCGAGACGGCGATCCGTTCGAGCAGTTCGAGCGTGGCGTCGTTCTGGATGGTCAGATTCGGATCCGATCGAGCGCCGTCCTCCAGGATGCCACAGTGACCGTGGTCGGTGTACTCACAGAGACAGACGTCGGTGATGACGTAGACATCGGTCTCGTCGGTGATCCGTCTGACCGCTCGCTGGACAACGCCGTCTTCGGCCCATGCGCGCGTACCCGTTTCGTCTTTCGATTCCGGGATCCCGAAAACGACGACGGCACCGACGCCGGTCTCCGTGATCTCACGGACGCGCTCTGTGCTCTCTTCGACCGGGACGCGCTCGTGTCCCGGCATCGACTCGATCTCGGTTCGTTCGTCCGCCGTCGCGTCGACGAAGATCGGCGTGGCGAGGTCCGACGCCCGCAGCGTCGTCTCGTTGACTAGCGGTCGGACGCCGTCCGTTCGAAGTCGTCGGGGACGATCGATCAGGTTCATATCGGGTGTGAAACCGCGTCGGCAAAAGACCCGTCGCTGTCCGTGCGGCGTGATAGGGTCGTGCGAAACTACGTTCGCTGGATGATCCTCGGTGGGGACTCCGGGCGGAGATTCGCGGATCCTTGGGACTGGCTGCAATTCCGTACCCACAACCCTATGAGTGCATAGTTTCACGTCGACCCACATCGAAACGCCGGGTATGGATACACAGCCGGACGCGGGCATCTACGCCCGCGAATCGTCGTATCTGGATCGATATATACAACTCGGCGTGGCGAGCGGTCGGGTTCTGTCAGTGTCGTTTCCGGAGACACTCGAAGAGGACGCGGAGACTGAGCACCCGCTTTTGGATCGGATCGAAGCGTACCTCGAAAGCACGACCGATGACTTCGGTGATGTCGACGTAGCGATGACGATGCCGACAGAGCACCGCGAAGTGCTCGAAACGCTACGCAAAATCCCGTACGGTGAGGGGACAACCGTCGAAGCGATCACGCGAATGGCGTCGGGGCTTGATCCCGAATCGGCGGACGATCAACAGCTCGTCCGGACGGCACTCGCGGAAAATCCCGCACCGCTCATCGTTCCGGACCACCGCGTTTCCGACGGGCCAAGCGCCGCACCGCCGGTGGTCGAACAGCGCCTCCGATCGCTCGAAGGGCTATAAGCGCTCACTCGACGAACTCGACGCCCGTAATTTCGAATCGAGCGCCACCGTCGTCGCTTTCGGTCGCGGTCACGCGCCAGCCGTGAGCCTCCGCGATTTCGCGGACGATCGGGAGGCCGAGACCGGTGCCATCCTCTGCGGTCGTGTGTCCGGATTCGAACACAGCCTCGCGTTCGTCTTCGGGGATACCCGGACCGTCGTCGTCGAGGTCGAAGCCGTCGGGGCGATCGCCGACGGTTCTCGTGACGTCGTCGCCGGCGTGGTCGATCGAATTCCGAATCAGGTTACCGAAGAGCTGTCGAAGCCGGCGTTCGTCGGCCCGGATGCTGCGAGTCGTCTCGATCCGAAGTTCCGCTTCCGGAACCGAGACCGTTCCCCAACATCGCTCGAGACAGTCCGTGAAGTCGACGGGGTGGAGCGTGTCGATCGCTTTGCCCTGTTTCGCCAACGCCAGGACGTTTTCGATCAACTCCTGCATCCGGGCATGTGCGTTCGCGACCGACTCGATGTGTTCGTTGTCACACTCTTCGTCGACCAACTCCAGGTGCCCGATCGCGGCGCTCAAGGGGTTTCGGAGGTCGTGGCTGACGATATCGGCGAACTCCGCTAACTGCTCGTTTTTCCGTCGGAGCGACTCTTCAGCGCGCTTTCTGTCTGTAAGGTCGATGTACGCGCCGAGCGCCTCGTCACGCCCGTCTCCCCCGAGCGGCGTCGCCTCGAGCAGAAACGTCCGTTCTTCGCCGGCGGCGGTCCGACGGGTCACTTCCCGACGGACCGCTTGACCGCGGAGGATCCGTTCGTTGATCTCACGCGCCTGATCGGAGTCGGCGTCGTCGACGATGTGCGTATCGAGCGACGAGCCGGCAGTCTGCCGTTCCGTGAATCCGAACTGCTCGTCGAAGGCGCTGTTCGTCCGCTCCACGATCGGATCTACCCCCTCAAAGGAGATGAGCACGAGCGGCACGGGGACCGCATCGAGGAGGTTCGCGAACCGGTCGCGCTCCCGCTGCAGTTG
Organism: uncultured Natronomonas sp.; assembly: GCA_964421165.1. GTDB lineage: Archaea > Halobacteriota > Halobacteria > Halobacteriales > Haloarculaceae > Natronomonas. Next base: position 4,474 of record CAYQWI010000032.1, on the reverse strand, counting down.
CGTTTGGGACTCCCGAAGTTCGGTGATATCTTCGTTGACAGCGATGAATCGGGTGATCTCCCCGTTCTCGTCGGTGATCGGTGAGATGGTCTGTTTCGCGATGTACTGCTCGCCGTCCTTCCGCTGGTTGACGATCTCGCCCTCCCAGACGTCGCCCGAAAGGATGGTGTCCCACAGCTCTTCATAAAAGAGATCGTCGTGGACGCCCGACTGGAGGATGTTAGCGTTGTTCCCGATCGCCTCCTCGGCGGTGTACCCCATCTGCGCTTCGAAGGCGGGATTGACGTACTCGATCGTCCCGCTCGCGTCCGTCCAGTACATCGAGTGGCCGGCGCTCTCGACCGCTTTGCGAAACGCGTCCAGATGGGCGTCGGTAGTCCGGGTCGACGCCTCATCGAGAGTCATTATGACTAGTGATTACCGAGGCGTATGTAAGAATGTTTCCTGAACCGTGTGCGAGAGAAAACAGCTACTGAGGGATCTCCGAGACCTGTCGAAAGATATTCAGCAAGTATTCCGATAGCCAGTGTAAACAAAATTCATACTATGTACCGAGGATAGATAGCCCACCCGAAAGTTAAATATTTAATCATGTAAAATAATGTCGTGATGTATGGTAGCACAAATCATTAGCGGACGGTCACCCCTCGAACGGTTGCGCCATCGCTACGAAACGACCGACAAGAAATGTACGGCGTGCGGCTACGTCGACGAGGGACGAAACTGGACGAGCCAAACGAACGGCCGGAAGATCGTCTATCGACACGTCTGTCCGAGTTGTGACGCCGAACACGATCACACGTACAATATTTTATAAGTGCCTTTCCGAGTGAGCAGTGAGGGGATCGGTTCTTACTCGCGCTCGGCGTTTATCCCGAGAGGGCGATCCCGAGAACCAGAATCGACAACAAAAAGAGCATGAAAAGGTGCTGATACTCCTCGACGAGTTCTCCGAACGGCTCGAACAGATGTCTGGATAATAAAAGCCCCCCGACCAGCCAGGCGGCGATCGAAACGGTCGGCGAGGTATCGAGAACGAACGCTCCGTACGCCGCCATTACGAGAGCTACCACGCCGTCGACCACTTGTGTGCGAACGGACGCCATTACGATCGACTCACAGCCATACTGTCGGATGCACGTATATAAATGGTATAGCCGCGAGCGCCGCCGGGCCGCGGAGACGCTCCGGGTCGGAACGGAGCGGGGCAGGACGAGCCGGTCGTCGACGAGCCGGGACGGGCGACTTACTCTCGCCCGCGCTGTCGCTCCAGCGGCCACGACAGCGCAGTCTCTAAATCGTGGGGGATGTGCCCCCCGCGCTCGGCGGCGCGTTCGCGGTAGGCGTCGAGATCCGTCCGGAACGCCGGATCGGCCAACTCGACGATCGAATCTGCCCGCTCTGTCGGGTCGAGCCCCCGGAGATCGGCGACGCCGTGTTCGGTGACGACCACGTCGATGTCGTGTTCGGTGTGGTCGACGTGCGGCGTCATCGGGACGATCCGCGAGATGTCGCCGCCGGCGGCCGTCGAGGGGAGCGCGACGACGGTGAGCAGGCCTTCGCGGTTGAAATCGCCGCTGCCGCCGAGCCCGTTGATCGCGGTCGTTCCGTCGGCGTGCGTCGAGTTGACGTGACCGTAGAGATCGACCTCGAGCGCGCTGTTCACCGCCACGACGCCGAAGCGTCTGATGAGTTCCGGCGCGTTCGAGATGTCCGCCGGTCGCAACACGACGCTGTCGGCGTAGGCGTCCATCGAATCGAACAGTCGATCCTGGCCGTCACGAGTCAGCGCGAGCGTCGTCGCCGACGCCGACGAGAGGGTCCCGTCGTCGAGCAGCTCGAGGAGGCCGTCCTGAATCACCTCGCCGAAATATATCAGTTCGCGGTCGACGTCGAGGTCGCCGAGCGCGCCCATCAGCGCGTTGCCGAGCGCGCCGACGCCGAACTGCAACCGGATGGACTCCGTCATCGTCGGATTCGTTTCGGCCTCGGCCGTGAGCCACCGACCGAAGTTCGCGGCGATCGCCAGATCCGTCTCGGTCGGCGTCCGGAAGTCGTAGGTCGAATCGCGACGATCCGTCTCGACGACCGCGACGAGATCGTCGGGATCGAACCGGATCTTCGGGTCACCGATCCGACCGTCCGGCTCCGTGAGCGGGATCGGTTCGCGGTCCGGAGGAATACCGGGCAGGTAGATATCGTGGAAGGATTCGAGTTCGAGCGGTTGAGTGCGGTTCACCTCGACGATCAGTCGATCCGCGGCCGCGACGAACGCCGGCGTCTGTCCGATAGAGGGCGATGGGATGAGCCAGTCTTCTCCGACGGCGACCGCCTCGACGAGGGCGATATCGACGTCGACGAGGCCGCCGAACCGAACCTCATCGCCGAGCTGTGAGACGTGTCGATCGTGAAACGCGAGACGACCGTCGTTCGCCGCCTCGCGCGTCGTCGTCGTTCCCAGATACGGAAACCGTCGGACCATATCGCCCGATTCGACGAGAGTCGTATCGATTTCGTCGCCGACGCTGCCGCCGGTGACGACCGTCAGCTCTCGCCGTCCCGGCGCGGCCGCGATCGCTTCGGGGACGGCTTTCGGATAGCCGACGCTGCCGAACCCGCTCGTCGCGAGGACGGCTCCGGGGGAAACTAGATCGGCCGCCTCTTCGGCCGCACAGATCGGGAGGTCACCGTGAAATCGCTCTTCAACGGTCACCGCATCGACCCTCCGTGAAAACTGCACGCCGCACCGACCAGACACGTATCGTAGTATGCATATCCGGACCGACGGAGGACGGGGACAAAAATCCCCACGCGACAGGTCACTCCCCGCCGGCGTCGAGCAGGCGTTCGTACACCGGCCACGAGGCGTCGCCCGTCGGTCGCTCGAATTCGCCACCGTCCAGTTCGACGCCGGCCCCCTCCGCGACAGTTCCGACGAGAGCGACCGGCGTCCCCCGCGATTCGAGGGCAGAGAGGACGGCATCGGTGTCGGCCGGATCGACGGCGATCACGAGCGTTCCGGAGGTCGTCGCCCGCCACGGATCCATCCCGAGCGCGTCGCAAGCGGTGTCGATACCCGAGAGCTTCGGAATCGCACCGCTGTCGATCGAGAGCCGGACGCCGGCGCTTTCGGCGACCTCGTGGAACGCGCCGAAGAGCCCGCCCTCCGTCGCGTCGTGCATCGCCGTCACGTTCCCGGCCGCTGCGGCGGTGAGCGCGTCTCTGACCGCCCCCACGTCGTCGAGTCTCGCCTGCGCCGTTTCGAGTTCGTCGCCGGAGAGAGCGACTTCGCCCGGAAACAGCGTCGTCAACAGCCCGACGGCTTCGACTGCCGGCCCCTTCGTGACGAGGAGGTCGTCCCCGGGACGAGCGCCGTCGGGACGGACGATCTCGTCGGGATCGCCGACGGCCATCCCGGTCGCGGCTCCGACCCACGGGAACGAGCAGCCGGCGTATCGGGCGGTGTGGCCGGTCACGATGGAGATTCCGAGGTCCAGACATTCGGCGTGTATGGCTTCCCACAGGCGGTCGAACTCCTCGTCGGTGATCTCCGGCGGCAGCGAAAACGAGATCGTCAGATGCGTCGGCGGAATTCCCGAGACCGCGACGTCCGAGAGGACGATCCCGAGCGCGAACTCGCCGGCGCGCTCGAATCCGAGCTGCGGGAGTATCGAGATAGGGTCGGTCGCCGTCACGATCGCTCGATCGCCGACCGAGACGATCCCGAAATCGACCCCGTGTTTCGGTCCGAGGACGACGTCGTCGCGGGCGGCACCGAGCCGTGTCGCGAGCCGCGTTTCGAAGAATTCGCGAGATATTTTACCGGTTCCCATCGTTCTTGTCCGACAGTTCGGACGGTCAGCCGTCAATCTGCCGACGCGTGGGCGAGTGGGGACGCCGGTCGGACAAAACACTAATCGGCGTCGGAGTCTCCAGTAGAGGTATGAACCGCAAGCCAGTTCGACCGGTTCGGTCGGCTCGTTTCGAGGAGGTGCGGATCCGATGGTAGGGGAGTTCGAACGGCCACCCCAGGGGGAGTTCGAGCGCGAACTCCGATCGTTCCCGGAGTTTTTCGACCGCCTCGAAGCGCAGGGTGCGCTCGATCTGTGGGACGCCGTCAACTCCGAGACGGAGATCGAGGGGCTCGTCTACCACCACCGCGGGGTGCAGGTTCCGAGCTACGAGGGCCGGTTCGTCCTCGAGTCCGACGACGAGTACGACACGCCGGCGTTCAGCGTCGAGTTCGGTACCGTCGGTCCGCGGAGCGTGTGGGCCGTCTTCGATCGGAGCCTCGCGTGGGACATCTATCTCCTTCTCTTCGAGGAGGGCGCAGTCGTCGCGTGGATGAGCGACGCCGAGTTCGAATCCGAGGAGTCGGCTCACTTCAGGTCGAAAGCGGCCGCGGTCGAGGCCGGTCAGTTCTCCTTCGGCGTCTTCTTCCGGTTCGGCCCCGACTGGGTCGAACGCGAGGAGT
>CAYQWI010000031.1:7504-10863 GCA_964421165.1 uncultured Natronomonas sp. | reverse complement strand
ACCGTCCGATCGAGATCCGGTTCGCCGTCCATCAGCTCATCCTTTTATATTACAGATCGGCGCGACGCGAACGACTTTGCTTCCGATCCCGAGTTCGTCGGAGACGCGGACGACCTCGTCGACGTCCTTATATACGCCGGGAGCTTCCTCCGCGATCGTCGCGCCGCTTTGGGCTTTGACGTAGACCTTTCGGGTCCGAAGCTCCTCCTGAACGTCGCCGCCCCAGAACTCCTGTTTCGCCTGCGTGCGGCTCATCAGTCGGCCGGCCCCGTGAGCCGTCGATCCGAACGAGAGGTCCAGCGAGTGTTCGCCGCCACAGAGTACGTACGACCCCGCACCCATGCTTCCGGGGATGATGACCGGCTGTCCGACGTCGCGGTACGCTTCGGGGACTTCGCTTCTCCCGGCCGGAAACGCCCGAGTCGCGCCCTTCCGGTGGACGTAGAGCTCCCGCTCCTCCCCGTCGACCTCGTGAACTTCCTTTTTTGCGATGTTGTGCGCCACGTCGTAGAGTAGTTCCATCCCCAGCTCCTCCCACGGCGTCCCGAACACGTCCTCGAAGACGGTCCGAGTCCGGTGTGTGATGAGCTGGCGGTTGACCCACGCGAAGTTGATCGCCGCACACATCGCGCCGTAGTACTCCGCTGCGAGCTGTGAGCCGGCGGGAGCCGCCGCGAGCTCCTTGTCCGGGAGCTGTGCGAGCAGCCCGCCGTGGGTTTTCTCGATCTTCCTGAGGTAGTCGTTACAGACCTGGTGGCCGAGCCCCCGCGAGCCGCAGTGGATCAACACGACCACCTGGTCGGCTTCGAGCCCGTAGGCGTCGGCGACGGCCTCGTCGAACACGTCGGTCACGTACTGAACTTCGAGGAAGTGGTTCCCGGAGCCGAGCGATCCCATCTGGTTTCGACCGCGATCTTTCGCCTTCTCGGAGACGGCCGACGGATCGGCGTCGTATCGAATGCCTTCGTCCTCGCAGTGGGCCAGATCCGATTCGACGGCGTACCCCTCCTCGAGACACCAGTCCATACCGCGTTCCAGCGCCGATTCGACGGTCGATCGATCCCCTTCGACGACTCCGCCGCCGCCGAGACCGGACGGAACGGCGTCGAAGAGCGCGTCGACGAGTTCCTCCTCTTTGCCTTGGACGTCGTCGTATCGGAGGTTTGTTTTCACCATTCTGACGCCGCAATTAATGTCGTACCCCACCGATCCGGGCGAGATACACCCGGTCTCGGTGTCGAGCCCGGCGACCCCGCCGACCGGGAACCCGTACCCCTGATGACCGTCGGGCATACAGATCGCGTACTTTCGGATCCCGGGGAGATGCGTCGTGTTCTTCAACTGCTGAAGCGTCTTGTCCTCGACGATCTCTTCGAGCAAGCGCTCGCTCGCGAACACGCGAGCCGGAACGCGCATCTCGCCTTCCTGTGGGATCTCCCATACGTAGTCACGAATTTTATGTAGCGTGATGTCGCCCGCCTCGAACGTGGTCATAGGTGTACTTCGGTGCCGCGAACCCAATAAGTTACGACCACCGCGATTGACGGACGGCTCGAATTCCGTGACGAACAGTGAGTCCGAACCAGCCTTATTATGAATTCCAAGTCAGATTCAGCTATGAGCGAGTCGAGAGCAACGTGTCGTCCGAGCGACCTGCGCCGGTCGCGTCGCCGCCGGCCGATCGCTGACCATGATTCTCGTAATTTGCGAGACACGGGCGGCCGACTATTCGAGGGACGTGAGACGGGTGTCACTCGGAGCTGTGTCGTCGGGAGCGATACTTCCTATGGGAAAAACGCTCCGGAGGAGTCGGTGATCACGACGCTATGACAGGCGTCGAAACCGCGATCAACGCGTCCACCACTGACCTTCGAGCCGTCGTCGTCGACGATTCGCAGTTCATGCGAACCGTCATCGGTGATATGCTCGAAGACGAAGGAATATCCGTCGTCGACACGGCTTCGGACGGCCAAACCGGCGTCGAGGCCGTTCGGACACACGATCCGGATGTCGTCACGATGGATCTCAAGATGCCGGGCGTCGACGGGATCGAGGCGGTCGATCGGATCATGTCCGAGCATCCCACGCCCGTGTTGGTGCTTTCGGCACACGCCGGCGACGGGGCGGCGTTGACGTTCGAAGCGATGGATCGGGGTGCGGTGGATTTCTTCGAAAAGCCGAGCGGCGAAGTGTCGGTCGGAATCAAACAGCAACAGGACGCGCTCGTCTCCAAAGTCCGGTCGGTCGCGAGCGCCGACGTGAAAGCGACCGAAGCGGCCGCAGATCACGAGCCGACCGAGTCTGCACGAACCGACCGAACGTATCCCGACCAGCCGACGCTCGTGATCGGCTCCTCGACCGGTGGACCGACCGTCGTGGAGGGCGTTCTCAGCGGACTTCCGATCGCGGCGGATTTCCGCGTCCTCATCGTCCAACATATGCCGGATAGTTTCACGGAGCGGTTCGCCGAGCGTCTCGATGCCGCGAGCGACTACTCGGTCCGGGAAGCCTCCGAGGGAGACCGGATCGGTGGCGGTGAAGCGCTCGTCGCCAAGGGCGGCAAACATCTCGAAGTCTCGGGGTACGGCGGCGGTCGAATCCGCGTGACCCTGACCGAGGACGAACCGGTTCACAACGTCAGGCCGGCGGCTGACGTGACGCTTCGAACGGCCGCCGACCTGATCGACGACCCGCTCGCGGCGGCCATTCTGACCGGGATGGGCTCCGACGGAGCGGACGGAGTCAGACACGTCAGCGACGCGGGCGGGACCGTGATCGCACAGGACGAAGAGACATCCGCAGTGTTCGGAATGCCGAAACGGGCGATCGAGACGGGAGCAGTAGCCGAAATACGTCCCCGTAGCGAGCTCGTCGAGGGCATCCTCGACGCCGTCACAACACAGTACAAACGATGAACGACGACCACATACACGCGTTCGTCTCCGAGAGCCGGGAGAGCATCATCGACCTCAACAACGCGCTCCTCGCTCTCGAGGACGATCCGAACGACGACGACGCGATCGAATCGGTGTTCAGAACCGCCCACACGCTCAAAGGGAACTTCGGTGCGATGGGGTTTTCGAACGCCAGCGAACTCGCACACGTGCTCGAGGATCTCCTCGATGAAATACGCGCCGGAGATCTGGAAGTGACACCGGAGATCATGGACGCCGCCTTCGACGGCGTCGACAGTATCGAGACGATCATCGACGAGATCGAGGCGAACGGTGACTCGACGACGAATCCCGACGAAACGACGGCGAGACTTCGAGCGGCTATCGACGGCGGAGCGACTGACGCTGACACGAGCGACGAGGCGGATGGCGAGGACGAAAGCGACCCCGCGTCGGATGGCGAGG
>CAYQWI010000031.1:0-7404 GCA_964421165.1 uncultured Natronomonas sp. | reverse complement strand
CGGATGGCGAGGACGAAAGCGACCCCGCGTCGGATGGCGAGGCGATCGGGTTCGCCCACGCGGAGACGCCGCCGGAGTTCGACGACGCCTCGGAGCTTACACACGGCCGAGTCGAGGTGGATCCCGACGGGATGCTCGGCGTGGACGGGATGTTGATACTCGAACCGCTCTCGAAGGCCGTTGACGAACTCGTGACAGCGCCTCCTCGTGCCTCGATCGAGGACGGCGAATACGGCGGAACGTTCGACGTGTTCGCTCCGGGAGCGGCCGAAGAACGGCTCACCGAACTGCTCGAGGACATCGGTGCCGTCGAGAAATTCGGGACGCGAACGATCCAGGAGACGTCCGACGGAAGCAGCGATGACAACGGTTCCACCGCTGGGGACACGGCGGGTGGAAACGAGATCTCCTCCGTCCGCGTTGATGTGGACCGACTCGACGAACTGCACGGGCTCGTCGAACAGCTGGTGACTGGACGGATCACGATCCGTCGGGCAATCGAGAGCGGGGATTTCGAGACCGCAGAGACCAGCCTGAACGATTTCGACAAGGTGACCTCTCGGCTGCAAAACACCGTCATGGACATGCGGCTGATCCCGCTCCGGCGGGTCGTGAGCAACCTCCCTCGCGTCGTCAGGGACGTCGCCCGGAGCCAGAACAAGGAGGTCTCCTTCGAGATGTACGGCGAGGACATCGAACTCGATCGATCGATCCTGACGGAACTCGAGGACCCGCTCATCCATATCCTTCGAAATGCCGTCGATCACGGCGTCGAACCCCCCGACGAACGGGAGGCGAACGGAAAGCCCCGGGAAGGTGAAATCGAGCTTCGGGCGTCCCGTCAGCGGGATCACGTCACTGTCACCGTCTCCGACGACGGTGGCGGAATCGATCCCGATGCGATGCGACGGAAGGCGATAGACGAGGGTGTCGTCTCCGAATCCGAAGCCGAATCGATGAGCGACGACGAGGCCTACGACCTCATCTTCCATCCGGGCTTTTCGACGGCCAGCGAAGTGACGGACGTGAGCGGCCGCGGTGTCGGGATGGACGTCGTCCACAGCACGGTCGAACGGCTCGACGGCTCCGTGAACGTCGAAAGCGACCCCGGAAACGGAACGACGGTCACGCTCCGTCTTCCGGTGTCCGTCGCCATCGTCAACGTCCTGTTCGTCTCCGTCGGCGACCAGGAGTACGGAATCCCGATCAAGAACATCGACGAACTGACACACGCGTCGGACACTGAGACGGTAAAAGGTGAGGAAGTCGTCAGACACGATGACGACGTGTATCCCGTCATCGAACTGCGGGACGCACTCGAGATCGACGACCCCGCGGGTACGGGCGAAACCGCGATGGCTGCTGACGGCGGAACGCCCGAACGGTCCGACGCGAAGCCGTCCGAGTCCGACGACGACATGCTCGTTCGGATCCGGAGTTCGGTTCGGCCGGTCGCGCTACAGTGTGATTCGTTCAACGATCAAGAGGAGGTCGTCGTCAAGCCGCTCGAAGGGGAACTCAGTGGTATCTCCGGACTGGGTGGGACCGCGATACTGGGTGACGGAAACATCGTTCCGATCCTCGACGTGGTGAGTCTCGAACGATGAGTCGAGCGAAAGCCGATCCAGAACTTTCAGAGATACTGGAGTTCATCGCTGAGAACATGTCGTTCGAACCGGACTCGTACAACAACTCCTATCTCGACCGGCGCGTTTCGGCCCGGATGCGGCGGTGTGACTGCGAAGAGTACGGGGAGTATCTGGATATCCTTTCGGCCGACCGAGACGAACAATCGGAACTTCTAGACGCGTTGAGCGTCAACGTTACGAGTTTCTTCCGCAATCCGCCGGTCTGGGAAGGACTCCGGGACGTGCTGTCCGAGCTGACGGCGGACAATCGAACTGTTCGGTGCTGGAGCGCCGCCTGTTCGGACGGTCGTGAACCCTACTCGATCGCGATGCTCGCGCGCGACGATCCGGACGTTCGTGATCGGTCGGTCGAAATTACTGCGACGGATATCGATGCCGAAACGCTCGAATCGGCCCGGAACGGCGTCTACGAGTCGACGCGGACAACGGATATCGAATCGCAACTGGAACCGCTTTCGGATCCGACGACGCACGTCGATATCGATGAGGAGGGACGAACCTTCCGGGTGAAACCCTCGGTCAAACGAATGGTGACGTTCGAACAGCACGACCTGATAAGTGGTTCCGCAAAGCGCGATTACGATCTCGTGCTCTGTCGTAACCTCTTGATCTACATCGACAGATCGTACAAAAAGCCGATCTTCGAGACGCTCACCAGTGCGACCCGTGAGGGTGGATTTTTGACGATCGGGAAATCGGAGACGCTCCCACGGTCGTTCAAGGACCAATACGAACCGTACGACAGGCGAAACCACATCTACCGGAGAGCGTAACATGTCTCTGTACCAACTGGAACGGGAACGGAACCTCGAAGAACTCGTCGAGACGCTCAAGCGGAGCGAAAACCCACAGATCCGGCAGCGCGCGGCACAAATTATCGGTGGACTGTTCGAATCCGATGACTTCGAGGAATCCGATCTCGCGTTGGGGGACGGATCGACTGATCAGTTGGGCTTCGACGCGTCGAATGGAGACGATTCGGATCGAGAAACCGTCGTCGACGTGTTGGTTACGATCGTCGGGGAAGACGAGAGCGAGGCGGTTCGGGCGGCGGCGATAGACGCGCTCGATCACCACGGCCAGGAGGCGATCGAACGGATCGTCGCCGAACTTTCCGGAAAGGATCTCCAGTCGGCGTCGGATTGGGTTGCGGCGCGAGCGTTCGCGGACGTGCTCGACGCCGAGCGACCGGAGCTCAGGATGGCGGCTGCGACCGGGCTCGGCCGGGTCGGCGATCCGAGCGCGACGGAAGCGCTGATCCAGCGACTCTCCGATCCCAAGGTTCGTGTCAGATCACGCTCGGCGATGGCCTGTGGCCGGATCGGCGACCCCCGGGCAGTCGAGCCGCTCGAAAAGTTGCTCACCCGTGATCCGAACGTCGCCGTTCGAAAATCTGTCGCCGAGGCGCTCGGAGAGATCAAGACCGCAGGTTCGTTGGACGCGTTATTGGACGCGATCGACGATCCGAGCGAACCGGTCCGACGCGTTATCGCGGACGCGCTCGGCGCTTATGACAGCATCAGACCCGTCGATCCCCTCGTCGAGTACCTCGACGACGAATCCGAAGTCGTCCGTCGAACGGCGATGTTCTCGCTGGTCGAAGTCCTCTCGAACGCACCGCCACAGCGAAGCCACGAGGTCAGGGAGGCGGCAGCGGACAAGCTCGAAGACGCGGCTCCGACCGAAGTCGTGCCACCGCTGGCAGAGATCTTGACCGAGAGTTCGGGAGCACCACAGCGACGCAACGCCGCGTGGCTCCTCGGACAGGTCGTGGGAGCGGAGTATCGTGAGACGGCGCGTGATGCACTGCTCGGTGCGCTCGGCGACGATGACGGACTGACGGCACAGTTCGCCGCGACCAGTTTGACCCGACTCGACGATCCGGATCTCGAAGCCGAGCTACTCGCCGTGGCACGAAACGAGGACGCGAGCGACGACGCCCGCTCGAAGGCGCTTTTCGTCCTCGGAAAGGTCGGCGGCGAAAGCGCGAGGAACGAACTCGACGAGTTCGTGGAACGGACTGAGAGCGACGCGCTTCGCGAACAGGCGTTTTCCGCGCTGTCGAAACTCGGTGGTGTCGGCGGGGGTGAGACGCTTTGAGCAAATCTGAGCGAAAATTACTGGATACGACCGGACGGTTTGCGCAGGTCGTCCGGGATGGAACGAAACTGAACGATATCAGCTGGACGGACGGCCGAATCCTCCTTTCGACCAGACGGCTCGTTTTGGCCGGGACGAGCGGAAAGCGAACGATACAGCTCTCGACGATCGATAAAATCGAAGGTCGTTACGATGTAAACCGAACGATCGCACAGGTCACAGACTACGTGAGCGTCAGGGTCGATCGGGACGTGTATCTCGTTTCGACCGGCGAATCCGAGCAGTTCGAACGAACGCTTCACAAGACGATCCTCGACGGTGAGATCATGCTCGTCAAACATCCGGCCATCGAGGGTGGCGTCGTGCAAGATGTCGGCTGGAAGAAAGCGCGCGTGAAAATCGACGACGAGGCGGTCAACCTCGCCGTCGAGGACGGATCCTTCGTCCCGATCGAAATCGACGATATCGGGACCGTAGAGCGGAACACGCGGAACGTCCGGTCGAAGGAACGGCCGGTTCTGGAGGCCGAGCACACAGAGGAGGGCACGAGCGTCGAAACGTATCTCTCTGGGAGCGAGAAACACTGTTCGGTGCTCGGTTCGGTGCTACAGCACGGTGCCGAGCGAAACGCCTCGTCGATCGACCTCGACAAGAGCGAAACTGAGGTGTTGATGGCGCTGTACTCCGGCGTCTCGTCGTTCGAGGTTCCGGAATTTCTCGACATGGACCCCGACGAAGTCGAATCGATTTACGAACGGCTCATCGAGCTGGATGTGCTCCAGGAAGTTCGAATCCGACGCGAGGTCGCCCTGAAACCTCGCGGCCGGAACATCGCGAGCGAGTCGATGAACAGCCAGTGACTTCCCCCCGAGTGAACTCGTGGATATTCTCTGTAGTGGTCCGTTCGATCAGATGTTCACGTCCTCGATCCGTCTGCTCACGATGATCTGCCCCTTCGAAGTGAGCTCGATGTCGGCACCCTGCTCTTCTATGAGTTCCTTCTTTCGGAGCGAGTTGAGCACGTTCGTCGCCCGCGCGGCGTCGCCGTCGAGGACGGTCGTGAAATCGATGTCGCCATCGGTCGCATAGATCGTCACCAACAACCGAGTTTCGGGTCCGCTGAGATCGATATCCGCAACCGACGAGAGCAGTTTTTGGTACTCGACCCGCAGGTATCGGCCGAGGAGGTTCAAGCGTCTCGTCGAGGCGGGCGAGATGAGCGTCGTCGTTGCCTGGCCGTCGTCGGCGTGTCTGATAAGCAGCGTCGATCGAGAAGTGGCGTCGAGCGATCGCTCGGATCGATCGAAGTCGATAACCGTGGTTAGCTCGATACTGAATCCTCCGTTTTTCGTTTTGAACGCGACCCGTCCCGAAGAGATCGAGAGCTTCGCGTTCCGGACAGGGGAATCGGTCACTCGTCCGCCGATCCGCGCCGGATGTCTGACCTTCGCTTTCGTTCCGTTGAGGAGGACTTTAAACAGGATCGTCCGAAACTTCGATATCTTTTCCTCGCCGCTTTCGATGAGGATCGTTTCGACTGCATCGCCGTCTGCCCTGTATCCGATCGTCACGGTCGAATCGAACAGGTCGCGGAAGTTGGGCGGGACGTTACCGCTGACGACATCGACGACCGCCGAAAGCGGTATCGTGATCCGATCGTCCCCGGCGACGACGAGCCGCTTTTCGCTCATCACGACGCGGCCGGTCTCCGGCTCCGCTCCGACACCGTCTTTCGGATTTTCCGCGTACCGACAGACGAAGTCGGCCACGACCGTCTCCTCCCCGGTCATAGGTCTATATCGAGCAAGACGTTAATCAGGGATTCGGTCGCGACGGCGGTCAAACAGCCGATCCATACGAGCATGACGAAATGGAAGAAGGCGTTGCCGTAGTGTCCGCCGTCGGCGGTTCGGATCGTCAACGACGATATTACCGCGTTAAAAAGCAGCACCAACAGTAAGAGATATCGCAGTAACGAGACGTCGTACTGTTCGGTGTGGAGCAGTTGGCCGAAATCCATCGCGCTGCTTCCGACGTCGATGTCGAAGCCGGACATGATGATCGCGATTTCGAGCCCGGTAAAGAACGCGAACGTCGACGCGGCGGTGATCCCGTACAACAATCCGATGAGCGTCACCGTCACCTGTCGCCGCTGCTCGCGAAGCTGGATCAACTGATTCATGTTCTGGCTTATCAACTCTCCGAGTTGCTTCGGGTCGCCGCCCATCTCGCGGCCGATCAGGTACATCTCGCTGAACTTCTGTATGACGTACGATTGGGTGTCCTCGGCGAAGTATCGCCACGCGCTCGTGGCGTCGATACGCATATTCAGCCGTCGATAGAGGGAGTCGACGGTGTCGGTCAGCGATCCGAAATCCTTCTTCCGGAGCGTCCGGAGAACGGTCGAGGTCGTCGATTGCTTCGCGCTCTCGCTGGCCCCGAGCGCTCGGATGAAACTCGGAAACTCCTCGTCCCGTTCGATGATCCTGTTTTCTTGTCGGCGAAAGACGATCGCGGGAAACAAAAACGGAAGCGTCGGAATCGCGAGATACAGCGGCGTCGGTATCGAACCCATCGGAACGAGCGTCGTGAACGGAGCAACGTCGAGCGTGCTCGCGAGCATCGAGACGACGATGAGTGCGAACAGTACGACGGCGACGACTGAACTCCCTAACAGGAGCTGTTTGGACCGCGTCCGGTAGCCCGCTTCGAGATACCACAGCGGATCGTACGGGACGATCGCGCGAATAACGAGAAAGAATCCGATCTGGACGAAGACGAACATCGAGATGACCGCCGCGACCGTCCACGTCGGGTTGGTCGCAGTCAGGATCGGAAGGACGATCGCAAACACCAGCGCGAACGTCATCGAGAGCACCATCGAGAGGTACAGATCCTTCATCACGTCGAGATTCTCCAGCGACTGCTGGTAGATCGTCCGGTAGTTCTCGATCATGACGTTCTGTTCTTCGAAGAGGAAATCCGACATCTCTTGGCCGGCACCGAGTGTGTACGCGAGGCGATCGTACAGATCTGTGAGCGAATCGCTCGGCACCTCCTTCGCCCGGCGGCGGAGCGCGTCGTCCAAACTCTGGTTCCACGTGTCGACGAGTTGGACGATACGGCGGTTCTCGACCGTGAGCTCGCCGTACTCCTCCTCGGCAGCGAGCTTTCGGAACACTTCCATCCGATCGATGTTCGTCGTCGAAAGCACCGTCATGTGGGTGACCATCAGGTGGAACCGATTCTCCATCTCGATACGTCGGTGATCGACGGCGAGTTTCGGGTACGCGATGCCGGTTCCCAGAAACACCAACCCGAGGACGGGAAGTAACAGCCGCACGAGAAACAGCGTCTCCCAAACGACGGCGAGGACGACGCTGCCGACGAAAAGCAACGCCATCGGGAGCAAGACCGCGAAGACGTACGTCTTCGAGTCCATCTCCATCCGGTCGTAGGCGTCGAAGATCGACCCGACCAGTTGGGTTGCCTGCGCCGCTCGTCCGGCTGCTGCCATCGGCTAGTCCCTCCGAACGACGGTAAACGGAAGCCCCTCGATGCCGTCACGCTGGAAGTCAGCGATCGCTTCGTTGACTTCGTGATAGCCGAGGATATCCTCCTGAATCATCCGTTCGATGATGTCTGCGCGGTACTG
>CAYQWI010000030.1:0-10868 GCA_964421165.1 uncultured Natronomonas sp. | reverse complement strand
GCGTAGCTCGCGCCGAAGTCGAGATACTCGTTGCCCTTCGTGTCGTAGAGATACGCTCCCTCGCCACGGTCGATTCGAATCGGTTTTTCGGAGAAAACGAAGCCGCTCATGGTTTATGTCGTGTCATTCAAGCGCGCCGGGCAGAACATGCGTGCCACCCCCATCGAGCGCGGATTGGATCGGGGCATCGGCGTTGGCATTGGCAACGACGACGCGTTCTGCGCCGCCATCGAGCGCCTCCGTCGCGGCCATCACTTTCCGGCCCATGAATCCCTCCGCTGCGGATTTCAGTTCGTCGTACTGTTCGTGTGTCTCGACGCGCTCGATGAGCGTCGAAGAGTCGTCGGGATCGCGGTAGACACCGTCCACGTCGGTCAACGAGACGAGCGTCGCGCCGAGGTCAGCGGCGGTCGCTGCCGCGGCGCGGTCGGCGTCGGTGTTGACCGCAACCCCGTCGTCCGCCAGCATCGGCGGCGAAGCAACGGGTGTGTAGCCGTCGGCAAGAAGCGTCTTCAGAAGATCGCCATTGACCGACTCGATCGAACCGGAGTGGTCACCGCGACGGATTTTCTTCTTTCCATCCTCAAGAACACGGATCGCGGATTTTCGCGCGCCCGTAAATAGCCCGCCGTCGACGCCCGACACTCCGACTGCGTCGACGCCTTGATTTTGAAGTCCGGTGACGAGGTCCGTGTTGACCAGCCCGGCCATCGCCATCTTGAACACGTCCATCGTCTCCTCGTCGGTGAAGCGTCCGACGACGCCGGCGGGCGTCTCGACGTATTCGGGGTCGATGCCCATCCACTCTAAGGCGTCGTCGACGGCGGTCGAGCCGCCGTGGACGATGACGACGTCGGTTCCGTCCTCGACCAGCGCGGCGACGTCGGCCAGCGCGCCCTCGGGTTCGACCGCGCGTGCGCCGCCGATTTTCACGACGACCGTCACGGCGCACCCACCGGGTGCATACCCGTAAACTCCAGCCCGGACGTCTCATCGAGCCCCAGAGCGATGTTCGCCGCGTGAACCGCCTGTCCGGCGGAGCCTTTCATCATGTTGTCGATCGCCGAGAAGACGACGATCCGACCGTTCCTCGGATCGAGTTCGAAGCCGACCTCGGCGTAGTTCGAGCCGGCGACCGCCTTCGGTTCGGGGTAGCGATAAACGCCGGAGCCGCCCGCGACGATCCGGACGAACGGCTCTTCGGCGTAGCTACCGCGATAGGCCTTCCACAGGTCCGCCGTCGAAACTGGCTCGTCGGGGTAGACGTGACACGTCGCCGACGCGCCCCGCGTCATATCGACCGCGTGGGCGGTAAATGAGACCTGTGTTCCGAGGAACGCTTCGATCTCGGCCTCGTGGCGGTGTCCGGTCGGCGCGTACGGTCTGACGACGCCGGACCGTTCGGGGTGCGAAGACGCCTCGCCGCCGCCCGTGCCGCCTTCGGAGGAGCCGACTTTCACGTCGACGACGATCCGCTCGTCGCTGGTACAGATTCCGGCGTCGAAAAGCGGTTTCAGGCCGAGGATCGCCGCAGTGGCGTTGCAGCCGCCCGACGCGATAATCTCCGCACCGGGGAGGTTTTCGCGGTTGAGTTCCGGAAGCGCGTACTCCGACTCGCCGAGCAGTTCCGGCCGGTCGTGGCCGTCGTACCACTCGTCGTACGCGGCTTCGGTGTCGAGGCGGAAGTCCGCGCTCAGATCGACGACTAACCCGGCCGCCTCGCGGAACGAGTCGATGTGCTCCATCGAGACGCCGTGGGGCGTACAGGCGAAGAGTACGTCGACCGATTCGAGGTCGTCGGGGTCCGAAAAGCGCAGATCCATCTCCCGGAGGTTCGGGTGGACCGACCCGACCGTCTTGTTTCCGTAGCTTCGGCTCGTCGCCTGAACGACCTCGAAGTTCGGGTGGCCGTACAGCAGACGGAGAAGTTCGCCACCGGTGAAGCCGCTCCCGCCGACGACGCTCGCGGTGAGTTCCTCACTCATGGGCCACCTTGAGCGAGAACGCCTCGCTCATGCGGTCACCTCGACGTTGTGGACGCGCGATTCGAGCCAGTCGACGACGGCGGCCGGCACGTCGATGCCCGTGACTTCGTTGAGCGCTTTGAACTCGACGGTGTGGTTGACCTCGTGGACGGTGAACGAGTCGCCCGTTTCCATGAGGTCGACGCCGAGGAGGCCGCCGCCGACCGCGTTCGAGGCGCGCTCGACGAGATCGGCCATCTCGTCGGTGATCTCGATCGGTTCGGTTTCGGCCCCGCGGGCGGCGTTCGTCAGCCAGTGGTCCGAGGAGCGAGCCATCGCCGCGATCGGTTCGCCATCGGTGGCGACGACGCGGATATCACGGCCCGGCTTCTCGACGAACTCCTGGATGTAAAACACCTTGTGCTCGTAGTGGCCGAGCGTCTCTTTGTGTTCGAGGATCGCCTCCGCGGCATCCCTGG
The DNA here is from genome assembly GCA_964421165.1 of uncultured Natronomonas sp. Lineage (GTDB taxonomy): Archaea > Halobacteriota > Halobacteria > Halobacteriales > Haloarculaceae > Natronomonas. The sequence continues at coordinate 8,425 of CAYQWI010000030.1, read as the reverse complement.
AGTCGATCTTCGCCATCAGCCGTCCCCACGATCCGATGACGGGCTTCAACACGCAGGGGTAGCCGAACTCCTCGATGGATTCGAGCGCCGCCTCTTTCGTGAACGTCACTTCGGTCGCGGGAGTCGGCACGTCGGCTTCCGCCAGCGCGAGGCTGTTTCGGGCCTTGTCGGCACAGACTTCGGCCGTCTCGGGATCGTTGACCACGGGCACGTCGTACGCGTCGACGAACCGGGTGACGTACCGCGAGCGGCTCGTCGCCAGACAGCGGTCGACGACGATGTCGAGGTCGTCAAAGACCGCGGGCGGCTCGTGGACGCTGAACCGCTCCTTTCGAACGTCGATCTTCGTCACGTCGTGTCCACGGTCGCGAAGCTCGCTCAACAGGAGCTTCTCGTCGCGGCGGATCCGCGAGTAAAGGACGCCGACGTTCACGGGGAACCACCTCGTGGTGCCCCGTTAGCACGAGACGTTGGAGACGCCTCGCAGTTCACGGGAGATCACCCCGCAGGCGTTCGCGAATACGAGACGAGGGCGACGCCTCGGCGTTCGAACGGCGATCCGTGCCGACGTCCATCTCCTTACTCCCCCCAGTCCTCTTCGAGCTCGGGGGCTTCTTCGAGGACGACGGGATCGACCGAGACGACCTCGAGTTCGGCGCCCGTGATGGGGCTGTCGATGATTTCGCCGACTTCGACGTCGGCGGGAATTTCGATCTCTTCGCCCGTGATGGGGTCTTCAGCGGTGATAGATTCTTCTGCCATTGTATCGGTTACTCGGGAACGTACGTACTTAAAAGCTTCGAACCTATCAAAACAATATAACAACAGAGACTGCCGTCTAATGGAGTTTTTAGGGCCATAAAGCCCCAAAAATAAAGCAATGTAATAAATCTGTTAATATATTCAGCGGGGCGATGACGGTCGTCGGGGTCGTCGTTCACCCAAGGCGAGATACCTCCCGATCGAGCTGTTTTTCGGCGTCTTCGAGCGCCGCGCGTCGAGTTTCGAGCGCCCCGCAGTCGGTACCGATCGAATCGCGCGCGTTCGACAGGCGCGTCTCGACCGATTCGGGGGCCGGACCGCCGATCGAATCGCGCGATGAGACGCTTTCGGCCGGGTCGAGCGCCGCCTCGACGGCTCGACGGTCGACGCGCGCGTCGAGCGGTTCGTCGAGCACCTCGCGGGCCGCCGAATCGAGCGCCTCGTAGGCGGCGTCGACGTCGCTCGCGTCGTCTATCCGCTCTGCCGCGCTCGCGACGAGTTCGTGTGCGGTCCGGAACGGGATTCCTTTCATCGCGAGCAGATCGGCGACGCCGGTCGCCGTCGAGAAGCCGTCAGACGCGGCGTCTTCGAGCACCGACGCGTTCCACGTCGCCGTCGCGACCGCGCCGGCGGCGACCTCGGTCGCCTCCGTCACCGCATCGACTGCCTCGAAAGCGTGCGGATGCGCACGCTGGAGATCGCGGTTGTACGCGCGCGGAATCCCCTTCAGGATCGATAGCAGGGCGTTCAGCCCCGCCGCCGCGTCGCCGGCGGTGGCCCGCACGAGCTCCATCGTGTCGGGGTTTTTCTTCTGTGGCATGATGGAGGAGGTCGACGCGTAGGCGTCGTCCAACTCGACGTAGCCCGCGTTCGAGAAGACGACGAGATCCTCCGCGAGCCCCGAAAGCGTCGTCGCGAGCGCGGCGAGCGCGCCCGTCGTCTCGAGGAGAAAGTCCCGGGACGAGGCGGCGTCCATCGAGTTCTCGACGAGCCCGTCGAACCCGAGCAGCTCCGCCGTCAGTTCGCGGTCGACGTCGAACGGCGTCCCGGCGAACGCGGCCGCTCCGAGCGGCGAGCGGTTGATCCGGCCGTAGGCGTCGAGGAGCCGCTCCGTATCGCGCGCGAGCGCGGACTCGTACGAGCAGAGGTAGTGCGCCACCGTCGTCGGTTGGGCCGGCTGAAGGTGCGTAAAGCCCGGCATGATCGTCCCGGTGTGATCGGCCGCCGTGCCTGCGAGAACTTCACGAGCCTCGATCGTCGTCTCGACCGCGTCGAGGACGTCCTCGCGCAAACGGTAGCGGATGCATGTGGCGACCTCGTCGTTTCGAGATCTGGCGGTGTGCATCCGCCCGCCGCGCTCGCCGATCCGTCCGATAACGGCCGTTTCGATGGCCGCGTGAACGTCCTCGCCGTCGGGCAGGGAGCCGTGACCGGCCGCCTCGATTTCCTCAAGCGCGTCGAGGATCGCCTCGGCGTCCTCGGTCCCGATGATCCCTTGCGCCTCTAGCATGACGACGTGAGCGCGGTCGACGGCGATGTCGGCCGCGAAGATGCGCTCGTCCGCCGCGAGGCTCGAAAGGAACTCACGAGCGGGACCGCCGCTGAAGCGCTCGCGGCGGACGACGTCTCCGGAGCCGGCGCGATCGGGGGCTGTGCGGGCGTCGGCACGCTCGTTTCCGGCCGAACCATCGTCTTCACCGCCGTCGCCACTCATGGGATTACTCCCTGTTTTGGTTGATGACGCGGTTCGCCAGGCGCTCTTGGAACCCGTGGTACTTCGCGACGCCCGTCGCGTCGCCCTGCTCGATGCTGCCGGTGATGTCTTCGGTGTTGAACGAGGCGGCCTCGGCGGAGTACACCGCGTATTTCGAGGAGCGGCCGACGGGACGGGCCTGCCCGCCCTCGAACCGGATCGTCACGGATCCCGTGACGCGCGTTTGGGTTTCGTCGATAAATCCCTCGAGCGCGCTGACGAGCGGCGCGTTCACGAGGCCCTGATATCCCTTCTCGGACCACTCGTGGTCGACCTGCTTTTTGAACGCGCGCTCCTCTTGGGTCAACACGAGGTCTTCGAGCGCTGCGTGGGCGTTGAGAAGCACCGTCGCCGCGGGGTGTTCGTAGTTCTCGCGAACTTTCAGCCCGAGCATGCGGTCTTCCATGATGTCCGAGCGGCCGACGCCGTAGCCGCCCGCGAGATCGTTGAGTTCCTCGATGAGTTCGACGGGTTCCATCTCATCGCCGTCGAGACTGACTGGATACCCCTCTTCGAACCCGACCTCGATCTCGAGCGTCTCGGCCGTCGGCGCACTCGTCCACTCGTAGATGTCCTCCGACGGGACGTAGCTCGGCTCTTCGAGCTCCGAGCCCTCGATCGAGCGACTCCAGAGGTTCGTATCGATGCTGTATTTCCCCTCGTCGCCGCCCTCGATCGGGAGGCCGCGCTCCTCGGCGTACTCCTGTTCGAACTCACGGGTCAACCCGAGTTCCCGAACCGGGGCGATGACCTCCAGGTCGGAGTCACGCCAGACGGCTTCGAAGCGGAGCTGATCGTTTCCCTTCCCCGTCGAGCCGTGGGCGAGGCCGGTACAGCCCTGTTCTTTCGCGACCTCGAGGATCGCCGTGGCGATCACCGGGCGCGCGAGGGCGGTTCCGAGCGGGTAGCCCTGATAGGAGGCGTTCGCGCGGACGGCGTCGAAACACAGCTCGGCGAATTCGTCTTTCGCGTCGACGACGTAGTGATCGAGGTCGAGCGCCTCGGCCGTTTCCTTGGCCTCCTCGAACTCCGAGGCGGGCTGGCCGACGTCGACGGTGATGCCGATGACTTCGTCGTAGCCGTATTCTTCTTCGAGCAGCGGTACGCAGACAGTCGTGTCGAGCCCGCCGGAGAAGGCGAGCGCGACGCGGTTTGTATCGGACATTGTGGGTTATGTTGGGTTGGGTTGAACGGACCGTCTACCGGACGGTATCGTCTGAAATCGGGGCGAACGCGACGGGGGAAGTGGATACTATTCGGGCCTACCGGCCCGTCGCGGTCGCGAGAGAAGAGAGTGCCCACCGCTGGAAGCGAACGCGTCGGTGCGGTGGAGTCGCGTCATGTGTTCGAGTCTATCTACAGAATGGTATTAAACGCTTGCGAAACAGCCGTTCATATGCGATTTTATCCCGTGTTTATCGTTGCCGACCGACGAACAGAGCGCCGAGGAGCAACGCGGACATCGCGAGGGCGATCGGACCGCTCCCGTGTGCGTCAGCCGGGTCGACGGGTTCGGCCGAGTCCGGAGGCTCCAGCTCCGGTCGTTCGCCCGACTCGGCACCGGTCGCAACGACTTCGAACTCCTCGCCGAACTGCGTCAGCCCCGGCCACGTCGCCACGTCGTCGCCCTGCCGCTGCGGCTGCGGGGAGACGCTCGTCAGCTCGTGTCCCTCCGGCGCGAGCACGATCAGTTCGCGGTCGAGGCTGTCGTACGTGGAGAACGGCTCGGAGAGGATCATTCGATCACCGTCGACTCGAGCGAGGGTTTCCCACCGGAACTGGTAGGCGACGATCCCGGTCTCGCCGTCGACGATCGTCTCCACCGTCACTTCGCCGACGCGTATCTCCCGATCGAGATCTTCGTTCGCGACGTCGGAGACGAACTGCATCTCCTCGCGAAGCTGCTGGGAAGCAGCGGCTCGAAGCTCCGGATCGTCCCGCGCGTCCTCGAAGACCGCACGCTGTTCGGGATCGGTCAGGTCGAACTCGTCGGTGAAGACGGCGTCCGCGTCGCCGTTCGTGTCGAGTTCGACGATGAACTGACCGCTCGCGGGATCGTCGATCGCGGCCACAGGGGCGGCGAACAGACCGAGTGCGAACATCGCGAGACACGCAACGATAGCGAGCCGTACGGGAGAATTCATCACCGAACCGTGGCCGCCGAGCGACAAAAGCCGATTGGTTCCGCGCAACCGAGACGATCCCGGGAGAATCGGCCGGAGTGTTTTTGGGCCAACCACGCCCATCGTTCAGATATGTTCGACAGAGGTGCACTCGACGTCGAGGATCTGCTGAAGCTCGTCTTGATACTCGTGATCGTCATTCTCGTCCTCGAGGTCGTCGGCCGATTCGTCAGCATTCTCGCGACTATCAGCCCGATCATCGCGGCGATCATCGTCGTCCTCATTATCCTGTACTTCCTCGATTACATCTAGTGTACAGCTGTAACGTCCCCGTTCCGCACGAACTCTCCCGACTCGCGCGCGGTCTCGCGAACGAGTGCTTCGATGCGACGGCGCGGGATCGACACACCCTCGTCGTCAAGCGGATCGGCGACGGGAACCCCGCGGCTCTCGTCCGGGCCGTCCGATCGACGCTCGCCGGAACCGCACCCTTCGAGGCGCGCGCATCGTCGATCGATCTATTCCGGGAGCCACCGGTCGGACGCGGTCCGGTCGCGTACCTCCGGATCGACGCCCCGCCGATCGACGAGATGCATCACGCCCTCTGTGAAGTATTCGACCCGATCGACGGGATCGAAGGCGACGACTACGTTCCACACGTCACCGTCGCGCGCGGCGGCGACGCCGATCGGCTGGTCGGACGGGAGTTCGAGCCGATCGCGTGGACGGTCGACTCCCTCTCGATCTGGTCGGCCGACTACGGCGAGGAAGTCGAACGGCTCTCGCTGCCGATCTAGAAGGTAATCACTTCGTATCCGTCGTCGACGAGCGATTTGATGCTCGGGTGCCCGTCGTGCTCGTCGAGCGAGACGACGTCCGAGTCAGCGACCGCGTCTTCGACGCCGAACGCGCCGGAACAGTACTCACAGACGGACGTGTCGTCGCGAACTGTCCGATAGAGATCGTGGTGATCGCTCGATTCGTCCTCGAGTTTCGGGATCCACTGCGTGCCGGCACCGTCGAAGATGAGCTCGACCTCGTCGTCGCTTTCGGTGAACTCTCTGGCCGCTTCGAGTCCATTGACCAGTCGACCGAGATTTTCGTGTCCGTCGGTACCGGCGAGGATGATGATCGCTGCTTTTGTCATCGTACGTTCAGTTTGTGGGCGACCGGTATAACGTCGGTGGGGACGTGTGATTTCGGTACGCGTTCGGACGATGTTTATTATGCACCCAGTGTGTGACGCCGAAAAACGACACCAGTTCGATAGAGCGTGGCGGCGACTCACTCGCCGACTGCGTCCTCGAACCCCCACTCATCGGCCCGTTCGAGGGCGTTTTCGCGAGCTGACTGTCGGATCGCGTTTACCGCCGTCTCGTCTTCGAGGAACGCTTCGACCGAGTCGGGATCGTCCCGTTCATCCTCGGTCGCCCGTGTCCGAATCCGTGACGCGAGGTCGGGATCGCCCGCCAGCCGCTCTGCGACCGTTCCCGGAGCGACGGACAGCGTTTCAACGCGGTGGGGGAACTCGAGCGCGTCGGCGTCGAGCGCGTACAGTTCGAACTGATAGGGCGGTGAGCCGATGTCGTCTATGGCCGGCGGCCCCCCGCGATCCGTTCCGGCGTGATACACGATCGTCGACACGCCGTTTTCGAACGTGATTATGCCGCTGTCCTCCTCCGACGCGAAGAGTATATCGCGTGGCGACAGCCGCGCGTATCCATCGAGTTTCCGCTCGAAGACGTCTTCGAGGGCCGGCGAAAGGTCCGTAACGACCCGAGAGCGGAGCAGATCCCCGTCGGGTATCATGGGGGATCGGGAATAACGGCCGTACGGAACCGCTCGGCGACGGTTTCGGAATCACGATTCCGCGGGGAAAGCCGTCCAGCAGCGGTTCGAAACGCCCCGGCTGCCGGCGTCTCGGGTGCGTGTGCGAGAAGCGGTTCGCCGGCCGAGCGGGCGGCCTGCACCGCGTCGCTTTCGGGCACCGTCGCGAGCGTCGGCCCCTCGAAGTACCGCTCGGCTTTCTCTTTGACACCGTCCACGTCGCCGCGGACTCGGTTGAACACCGTGCCGGCGATTTCGGAGCCGTAGGACAGCGCGTACTCTTGAACCTTCAGTCCGTCCGAGATCGACGGGATCGTCGGGTTGAGAACGACGACGACGCGGTCGGCCAACACGATCGGGAGGACGGAGCTCTTCGAGTTGAGCGTCGCCGGTGAGTCGAGTATCAACACGTCGGTGTCGGCGGCGAGTGCGGCGACGACATCGCGGAGCCGATCCGGGTCCGCGGCCTCGAACGCCGCGAGTGAGGTGCCGCACGGAACGACGGACATCCCAAACCGATCGTAGGTCGCGTCTTCGACGGGAGCGCCGTCCTCGATCAACACGTCGTGCAGTGTCGTCTCGACGTCGGCCAGCCCGGCGTGAAAGAGCAGGTTCGCCATGCCAGTGTCAGCGTCGACGATCGTCACGTCGTAGCGGTCGGCCAGGGCCATCCCGAGCGCCACCGTCGTCGTCGTCTTGCCGGTGCCGCCCTTTCCGGACGCGACCGCGAACGCTTCGACCATGCGTTAGTTTCGACTGCGGTGAGTTCGGAGATAAGAGTTTGGATCACACCACGTCGCCGCGGACGCTGACACCGTCACGGTCGTTCCGATGTCGTCGAAGCGTCTCGGAGGCGAGTTCGGCCTCGGATTCGTCCATGCCGAGCATCTCGAGCGCGGCCGAAAGCGTCGGGAACACGAACTCCCCGGACTCGAGCTTTCGAAAGGCTTCGGCGCTCGTTCGCCCCCCATCGTCAGTCCGAACCCACAGGCAGGCTGCGCGGGGATCGAGCAGCTGGGTGTAATCGTTTCTCGCCTGTGCACCCTTCAGTCGCTGTGTGACGTTGTTCTCGAAGCCGGTGTTACACACCTCGAGGTGGATCGGTTCGTTGTCCTCGAACAGATGGGCGGCCAGACATTTCTCCGGAGCCGCGTGGCCGGTCGCGTTCGCTCGGACGTGTTCGGGAAACGCGTCGGCCCACTCGGCCGAAACCGTCTTCCCGACGCCGGAGACCCCGAGCTCGGATTCGAACTCCGCCTCGCGCGCCGGGGCGTCCTTGAACAGAAGCTCCTTTGTTACGTAGACGCCGAGCCGGTCGATCGGATCCATTCCAAGGACGACATCGCCAAACGCCCACACCTCGCGGATCGGGACAGGCATCGGGTCGGTTTCGACCGCTTCGACGACAGCCCGAAGCCGCTCGACCGCTTCACCGCGGCTGTAGCTCATTATCGGATGTATCGGCCGGACGGCGAAAACGGTTATCGTCGAGTGTCGTATCCCGCCGAACGCCGCTACGAGCCGAAACCCGTATCCCGCCGAACCGGCAAGGGACCACTGATGCAGTGCGACAAATGCGGACGGGAGGCCGTCATGCACGCAGCCTACTCCGGGCTCCATCTGTGCGACCGACACGTCCGTCGCTCGGTCGATTCCCGCGTTCGTCGACGGATCCGCGAGGACGCGCTCGTTTCGGAGGCGGCGACACCCGATGAGCCGGAAACGTGGCTCATCGGGCTTTCCGGCGGGAAAGACAGCGTCGTCCTCACGCACATCCTCCACGAGACGTTCGCCGACGATCCGCGGATAGAACTCGTCGCGCTCACGATCCACGAAGGCATCGACGGGTACCGGGACGCCTCGCTCGACGCCTGTCTCGAACTCACCGACGACCTCGACATCGAACACGAGGTCGTCAGCTACGCCGACGAGTACGACGTCGAGATGGATTCAGTCGCGG
>CAYQWI010000029.1:0-10912 GCA_964421165.1 uncultured Natronomonas sp. | reverse complement strand
TCAGTCCGAGAGAAGAAGGCTTACAAACGCCGGGCGCGGAACTGAACCAATGGGAGAGACCGCCGACGGGAGCTACGATGTCGACGAGGGGCTCGTCGGCGAGGGTCCCGAAAGCGACGAGGAGATGCCGCTGGCGGACCACATCGAAGAGATGGTCTACCGGCTCGGGATCGTCCTCGTCGTCATGGCGATCGTCTCCGGATTCGTCTTCCCGTTCGCCGATCGGATCATCAACTTTCTCTGGTACTCCGTCCTCCCGGGCGGCGATATCGCCCGCCCCCGCGTGTATCATCCGCTCGGACTCATCCTCTCGCGGTTGAAAGTGGCGACGCTCGCGGGCTTCGTTATCGGTCTTCCCGTCTTCGTCTACCAGACGTACCTGTTCATGCGGCCGGGACTGTATCAATCCGAGCGCCGATACTACCTCGCCTCGGTGCCGGCCAGCCTCGTGTTGGGCGTCTTCGGCGTCCTCTTCGCGTACTTTCTCATCCTGCCGGCGATCTTCACGTACTTTCTGACGTACTCACAGGACGCCGCAGTCATCGCCTTCGGGCTGACCGAGACGTTCGATCTCATCGTGTTGATGATGGGCCTTTTCGCCGCGGTGTTTCAGATCCCGCTCTTCGTCATGCTCGCGATCATGATGGGGTTGACGACGCGCGCGTGGCTGGCCGCAAAGCGGCTGTACTTCTGGGGGGCGTTCCTCGGCATCGCCTTCCTCTTCAGCCCCGACCCGACCGGGATGGCGCCGATCATGGTCGCGGCGACGATGATCGGGTTGTTCGAGGCGACGCTTTTCGTCCTGCGGTGGGTCGGTCGAGGCCGATAGCCGGCGAGCGATATCCGATCGACGGCCGATCGAGCCGGCCGAGGCTATTCACGGTCGTCCGAGAACGTCCCGATTCGTTGCCGTGTAAGCGAGACGCCCCTCGAAAAGCTGCTCGCGCCGTCTCTCTGCCCATCCGCTCGCGTCGTATCCCGTCTCACCGACGGCTCTCTCGATCGTCTCGACGACGTGGGACGCAACCGTCCGTTCACCGTCGGCGTACGGCGGTTCGATGAGCCACGGTGAGGGCGCGTCTGCGAGGACTTCCGAGAGCGCCGCTTCGAGCGTTTTTGCCCCCTCGGGACTACCGGTTCGGTACTCGCACATATGCTGTCTGTATCGATCGAGAACGATCTCGTCTTCCGGATCGTCCGGATCGAACGCCGTCGTCCCGTCGTACGTTATCGGCGCGTAGACGAGATCCGTCACGGCTCCGAACGCGTCGACGGCTCGCTTCGCGTCGACGATGTCGAAGAAGGCGCTTCCGACCACGGCATCGAACTGTTCCTCGCGTCCGGCGGCGTACTCGAAGGCGTCCGCTTCGACGAATTCCACGGTGATATCCCCGAGATGAACGCCGTCGGCTCCGGCAACTGCGTCTGTCCGAGCGGTGATTCGGTCACGGCCAGCGGCGAGCGCGTCGGGACGGCTGTCGACGGCGATCCAGTGTCCCGATTCGAGAACGCCCCACTCGAAGAGCCGCTCTGGCATCGTCGCGGTTCCGCTGCCGACCTCGAGGATCGCCGGTTCGTTCGGAAGCCGGTCGGAAAACGCGGATAATACGTCTCGGTCGAGCGCACGGTCGTCGATCTCCCGTTTCGCCTCCAGATAGCTCACGTGTTCTGACATCGTGCCTCCAGAAAGTCGACGGCCCTCTCGAGGCTCTCGTCCCACGTCGGCTGCCGGTCGAACGCCTCTTTTGCCGCGACGCCGAGAGACGCCAGCCGATCGCGGTCGGTGACGTGCTCCAACCGGCCGGCGATCGCTTCCGGGTCGTTCGGCGGCACCAACAGCCCTGATTCGCCGTCCGAGATGAACTCGGGTGGGCCGCCGTTCGTCGTCGCGAGCGGGACACAGCCAGACCCCATCGCTTCCAGGTGAGCCATCCCGAACGGTTCGTATCGAGACGGAACCGCGAGAACGTGTGCGTTCCGCAACTGCGATTTCACCTCCGAATCGGGAAGTCGTCCGGTGAAACGGATCCGATCGTCGATCCCGTACTCGCGGATCTGCTCTCTGATCGACTGAACGTGCGATCGATCGACCGACGTCTCGCCGACGACGGTTAGCCGCCACTCCGCGGTGAGCGAAGCCAGCCCTTCGACGAGCGCGTCGAGCCCTTTCCGTTCGACGACGTTGCCGACAAAGAGGAGTTCGAGCCGATCCGATCCGGCTCGATCGCGGATTTCGGCCGTCGTTACGTCGGCGTCGTACCGGTCGCGTCCGGGCGGAACGACCGTTTCAACGTCCGTCGCTGACAGCGATCGGGCGACACGCCGGGTCGCGTCGCTGTTGTAAATCGCCGCGTCGACGCTCCCGAGAAACCGTCGTTCGACGGATTCCACGAGCGGTCGATATCGCGCCGTCGCCGTCTCACTTTTGAGCATATGACACAGCGCGACGATCGGAACGTCGATCCGGCGGTTCGGGAGCAACAGCGAGGGGTGAGCCAGCCCGTCTTCGACGACGAGGTCGACGTCCGACTTTCGCAGTTCGATCCCGCTCCGGACGTTCTCGAAGAGCTGTTGACCGTACGATCCCCACGGGAGCGAGGCGATCGTCACTTCGTGGCCCCGGGAGCGCAGCCGATCGACGAGCTGTCGGTCGTAGTAGAACCCCCCTGATCCCGTTTCGATGTCGCCGGCGATCACGAATCCGACGCGCATCACTCGATCGTATCGGTGTAGCTGACGGTCGCGACGTCGTCTTCGTGGACGGTGACCGTTAACTCCTCGACGGCCGGCGCGTCGATCTTCGAGAGATCTTCGAAGAGCGCCCTCGCCAGCCGTTCGACGCTCGGATTGCCGTCCAGACGGTCGTTCAGCGTCACGTCCCGATACTCCCCGATCGACGCCTCCAGTTCCGCCCGCGCGAGATCGATGTCGAGGAGATAGCCGTGCGTTCCCAGCTTTGGGCCGCCGAAGGTGACTTCGATCCCGAAGGTGTGTGAGTGAAGTTCCGCCTCCTCCGGCGGCGGGTTCGGCACGGTCAAAACGTGCTGTGCGACGAACGAGTCTGTGACTGTGACGGTGTACATCAGTACCTAAAGAGCACCTGAAGCGTTTCTTCGGGTCGGTCGGTCAGTTGTCGGTACGCCTCATCGGCCTCCGAGACGTGGAACCGATGCGTGATGAACTCCTCGACGTCGATCTCTCGAAGCCACTGCCACGCGGTTTCGCGGCGTCTCCGTTTACTCCAACGGCCGCGGAGCTCCGGCGAGATGGTGCTCACCTGGCTACTTTCGACGCTGATTCGTCCGCGGTGGTAGTGGTCGCCCAGTCCGATCTCGGCGCGCTTCGTCCCGTACCACGAGCCGACGAGGACGCGCCCGTCGTATCGGGTGGCTTCGACAGCGGATTCGATCGTCGAGGGCTGGCCGCTGACTTCGATCGCGATGTCGGCGCCTCCGGTCAGCTCCTCGATCGCGGCCGCGGGGTCGCGAGCTTCGGGATCGATGGTTACATCCGCGCCCATCCGCTCGGCGAGCTCCCGTCGGTCGTCGCGCGGCTCGACGGCGATGAGCGTCTCGACGGGCGTTTCGGACAGAACCGCCGTCGTCAACAGGCCGATCACGCCCTGGCCGAAGACCGCGACCTGTTCGCCGATTCTGGGGGCCGCATCGAGCGCGAAGTTGATAGCCGTCTCGACGTTGGCGAAAAACGCTGCCCGTTCGGGGCCGATCCCGTCGGGGATCGGATGAACGTTCTCCGGGCTCGCGCTGAAGTGACTCTCGTGGGGATTGAACGCGAACACCCGCCGTCCGCGCCACGCCGGATCGACCCGGTCTCCGAGCGACGCGACTCGACCGACGGCCGCATATCCATACCTGATCGGGTACGAAAGCGTCCCGTCGAGAGCCGGGAGCTCCTCGTCTGCAGCGGTCCTTTCGTCGACATCGCCGTGATAAACGAGGAGTTCCGTCCCGGCGCTGATTGCCGAGATCGTCGTTTCGACGACGACTTCGTTCGGTTCAGGGTCGGACTGTTCGAGCTCGACGACATCGATCTCGCCCGGAGCGACGAACTGTACGGCGGTTCCGTCAGTCGTGCTCACACGTTTTCTCCCCCGGCTGGCGACCGCTCTGACCCGGATATCACACCTTACTCATCGGGCTACTCCATTATTTTCTTTTGGAACCCGGCGTTCCTTTCCAAAGTAGCTGACACTCTATGGAATTCGAAAAGCCGCACGGCGGATCCCACTGGTGGTGTCGCCGATTCGGTTGACGTGGGAATTAAGAGCTGTCCGGACGTACCGCGACATATGTCAACAAACTCGATTTCGCTCGATCTCGGTTCACTGACACCGCTTCACTGGCTCGCGATCGCTGCCGCCCTCGTGACAGCCGGTGTCCATCTCGTTCTCGGGATCGCGATCGGGGGTTTTTTCGGCATCTCGTTTCTCGTCGCGACCGTCGGTTTCCTCGCTGGAATCGCAGCCGTTCTCGTCGGCTGGCGTCGTCGGCTCGTGTATCTGCTCGGGATCCCCTACACCGGCGGTCAGATCGTTCTGTGGTATCTGCTGAACGACGTGCCTCCGGTCCCGACCAGCCACGCGGTCGATAAGATCGCACAGCTCGTGCTTATCACTGCACTCGTCGTTCTGTACTACCGTGGCGATAGCTTCATCACTCCCGTCTCATAGAAATAAAATAATTCGCACCACGTACAGTTGATATCCGTGACGACCACCCAGCCGGCGCTCGTCGGTGCCATGATCGCGGTCGTTCTCGCCATCACCGCGAGCCTACTGATCGGATTGCTGATCGTCTGTGTCGGTCGTGACCGGCTTGCGCTGATCCGAAGCGATCCGGACACCTTCACCTCTCGGCTTCGTGCGATCACGCCGTACGTTGCCGTCCTCGCGGGAATCCTCATCCTCAACAAAGGTCTACAGGCACACATCGTCGCGTTTTCATACGAATACGGTATCGAACCAACAGCACTGTTTTACGCTATCGAGGGCGACTTCGTCGCGGGTGTCCAGGGCCTTTTCCCGGATGCGATGACGCTCTACTTTTCGGGAATGTACGTCTTCGGCTACGTCGTCCTCCTGACGTTCCCCCTTGTCGCCTACCTGTTTGCTTCCTCGACCCGGCCGATCGAGACGACCGTGCTGGCCTACTCGATCAACTACGCCATCGCCGTCGTCTGTTATGCCGCGGTCAGAGCCCACGGTCCGCGGACCTACCACGAGGAGAGCGAGTCGGCTGCGACCGTCAGCCACGGCCTCGTCGAACTGTTTCCCGACATCGTCTATCTCACCTCGCTGGTCAACTCCCAGACCAACATCTTTCCCTCGCTCCATGCTTCGCTGTCGGTGACGGTACTACTGATTGCGCAATTGAACCATACAGAGCTACCGCGCTGGACGCCGATTGCGGCCCTTTTATCGACGAGCGTCGTCGTCGCCACGATGGCGCTCGGCATCCACTGGCTGATCGACGTCGCCGCCGGTGTCGTGTTGGCGATCGTGAGCGTCACCGGGGCACGGGCAATCGTTCGTTGTCGTGACGGTGACGATCTGCTGGCGACCGCAGTCGCTCACCTCGGTATCGATGCCGCGAGAAATAATGACTGAGTGCGGTGGCGGCTGGATACTACTGTTCTGCTGGTACGGCCCGCAAAACCGGTCGCGTCGACGACAGCGGCTCGAAGGTGTAGCCAAATGACGACAGCAGCTCCCGGATCTCGTCGCCATCGACGTGTACCTCACAGTAGATGCGACGCGGCTGGTGATCGACGATCGTTTTCCGGAGTCCTCGGAGAACCGCCGCGTCCGCCCCTTCGGCGTCGATTTTGAGGATATCCGGTGGGTCGGTAATTCCGTCGGCGACGATGCTGTCCCCTGCCGCGAGCTCGACGTCGATGGTCGATTCGAGCGATTCATTCTGGGCCCCCGACAGGTACGCCGCTGGAGTTGGCTCCGCTTCGAATTCGCCGATACCGTCGCGGTCAGCGAGCGCGCATTCATGAACTGTCACATCGTGGCCGGTTCTGTCGACGACCGTTCGGAGCCGGTCGGCGATCTGTGGATGGGGTTCGAACGCCTCGACGGTCACGTCGGCATCGACGCTCGCCGCGACGATCGCGTGCCAGCCGAGGTGTGCGCCCACATCGTAAAACACGTCGCCTGCCTCGAGCTCGTCGACCAATTCTTCGAAGAGCTGAACCTCGGGGTGCATCCACCGGAACCGCTCGTATTGCCAGTGGGTTTCGGCGGGAAACTCGACGGTCACGTCGCTGATCTCGTGGGTCACCGTCTCACGGGACGACAGCCGATACAACAGCCGTGGAACGCCGAGTACCCAGTAAAGCGACGAGAGGTGGGTCCGGACACCGAGTCGATCGAGTCTCGGCTCGATATACGCGGTGTAGAGTCGGCCGTCGAAGCCCATCTTCGTACCGTCTATTATTTTCCCAATTAGTTAGTTCCGCGGGGTGAGTATTCTTGGAGCGAGCGGCGGCGGTCCAGGCGCGAAGTTGCTTGTTACTGTTCCGGCTCCACGAACTGGGCGTACAGGTCGTAGTCGATGGGCTCGAACCCGACAGTCCACAGCGTCCCTGCGTAAAGTCCGATTCCGACGCCGCTGCCGAGCGCAACAGTCGCCCCGATACCGAGCCCAGTCACCGGTGACACCGCCGAGTGGACGGCGGCCATCCCCGCGGCCGCAACGCAGCCAGCGATAACCGGTTTGAAAAACGCCCGGCTGTACGGCTGCATTCCCTCGAAATACCAGACCTCAGTCAGCTTTGTCAGATTGCGCGCGGCGAGTACTCCCGCCGAGGCGAGCGCCGCGCCGACGATGCCGAACAGCTGGATAAAGACGATGTTAAGAGCGACGTTGGCGACGCCGAAGATCCACTCGTTGGCCATAACTGCGTACTGGTGGTCGGTCATCATCAGCAAGTCGCCGCTCGGTCCGACTGCCGCGTTACAGAGCTGAGCGGCAACGAAGAGCGTCAACACGGCCGTCCCAGCGGTGAATTCGGGACCAAACAGCCCCAACAGCTCGCTACGAAAGACGACGAGCACGATGGCGAGGAGCAGGCTCACCGTGAAAATCCAGCGGGTCACCGCTCGGTAGGTCGCCTGTAGGTCGGCGGTCCGTCCCTGCGAGTAGAGTCGTGAGACGACCGGCGCGAAAAGCTGATTGGCCGCCAACAGCGGGATATATAACACACCCGCAAGCAGCACCGAGACGTTGTAGATTCCGACCGCCGCAGAGGAGAGAAAAAATCCGACCATCAGCACGTCGACTCGGCCCTGCATGACCGTTCCGGCCTCCTTGGCACTCAGAGGCAGCGAGTAGTTGTAGTAGCTCCGAACCGTTTTGCGTGTTCCCGCAGGCGAACGGAGTCGTGGTCGGATCTCCAGGTTGGACAGAAACAGATAGCCAGCAACTGCGAGCGTCGCTACGCTGGCAACAACCATCGCGATGACGACACCGTAAATAGACGCCCCGAAGATCAGCGCTGCACCGACTCCGAGCACGCGTAGTACGGGTTTGAGCAGCCGCTTGCTGAACACCTCGTACTCGATGATCTCGAGCGCCCGAAACGTCGCATACAGCACGTTCGCGGCGGTATCGACGAAGAGGATCACCGCAAATAACCGGAGGACGGAAACGAACCCCGGTTCATCGAGCGTCAGTGCGGTTACTGTCGGTGCGAAGACGAACAGCCCGCCGGCGACGACGAGGCCGCCACCGAGCGAAGTGACCCACGCGAGTGCGAGGAGAAACCGACGCTTTTCGGGGTCGTCTTCGTACTTCGGGAGATACCGGACGATGGACTTATCACTGCCGAGGTTCGTGAGCAACAGCGCGGTGAACGCGAGCGTTTTGCCGTAGGCGAACAGTCCATAAAGCCCCGCGCCGAGCCACCGCGACACCAAAAGATGTAAGAGGAACTCGCCGACATCCGAGACGATTTTTCCGACGGTGTACAGCGAGCTGCCGCGAACGATGGTCGCGAGCGATGTGCGCCGAGTCTCGCGCTTTTCGCCCATATCCGCCAATCGAACCGGCCACACATCGCTTTTGCTGTCCCCGCTAACGGTTCGGGTGTGTCTCCCCCGGTGAGCCCGTCCTCGATAGCGTTTTCATCGTCTCTGTCCTCGATAGCATTTTCATCGTCTCTGTCCTCGATAGCATTTTCATCGTCTCTGTCACCGATAGCATTTTTATCATCGTCTCCAAACGACGGATAACCCAGCACGATGCTCGACCCGTCCTCGCTTTTATCCCGACAGCCACGGTCGAATCGCGGCTCAATTGCGGCCGGCTCATCAGCCACCGACTTCCGCACGTGGAGGTCGAGACGGCTCACGAACTCATCGATGCGTTGCCCGAGAAAACAGTGTCAATGACGTGGATCTGCTGATGACCGATCTCCGCACGTGGTTGGGTTGGCTGTGGCGCAAGCGACCGCGCCACCGGTGTCGGTGGCTCATCGGCCTCGTCCTCGTCGGATGGCTGGCGGTCCGCGTACTCCCGCTGTGGCGGCTTCGACGGTGGGCGGCGGTCTGGTCGGTTCGGCTGCCCGATCGCTGGCTTCCGATGCATCTCCAGGTGTTGCCACCGCCCGACAGCGAATATCTCGGCGTCTGGGAGGTCCCCCCGAGTGAGGCTCGCAGTCGGCTCGAAGCCGAGTACGGCTTCCGCCAGCAGATCCGCGCCTACCTCCACGCCTACGAGCGAAACGGTGACATACGGTACGAACAGGCCAGTTGCGCGTACCGCCCGGACGGCTTTTTAAGCGGCTGGCAGCTCCACGTCAGACTGTTTCCGACACTCGACGGCGAGACGGCAGTCTGGTGTCACTGGGAGCGCAACCCGAACGTCGCGCCCTTCGCGCATCTCCGACAGGACGGTTACGATCCGGAAGCCGGGAAACGGCGGCTACTGGAGCTCCTTGACGAACCACTCCGCGTTGTCGACGATACCGAGTAGCGGCGTCCTCGACGTCGATGTGCGACCGCTGCTCCGTCCCGATGCTGGCCAAACATCTTTGTCCGTATGGCCGAATATCACAGTAATGGGTTCGCTCGTCGACCGTCCGTTGCCGAACACACTCGGCAGTCCCGGGGCGCTGTGCATCCGGATCACGCTGTGGTGCGTGCTTGACGAATCTCGGGGCGATCGGTACGCTCGACGCGGGTCAGGTTGCACAGGGTTTGCTGACCGTCGCTCAGATCGTTCAGGTAACCCGTGAATCGTGATCGACCACCAACGCGGTGGCGGCGCTGGCGCGGCCGAATCGTTCACGAGATTCGAAACTCGATCTATCAGCCGGTCTCCTGTCGGCTGTCGGTTGATCGGTGTCGTCGGCTCCATGCACTCCGGCGACGACTCATCCCGCGGCGCTACACCGATGCCGATCCGTTCGCGCTGGTCGAAATCGATCCGCATCGAATCGAGCGAAGCCTCCTCGAAACCGCTCCTAAACGCCCGCAGTGGGGCCGAGTCGTCGATGGCGATTGGGACCAACAGAGCGAGCCGTTCGACGAGCGGGCGGTCCCACGCGGCCTCCGCGAGCGGTTCGTTGATGGTCTCCCGTGGCGCGAAACGTCCGTTTATGACGCCTTCTGCGATCAGCTAGCGCGCTTTGGAAACGCCTGGGGCTACCACTCGATCTCCCAGTTCGACCGGCGGTGCACCGAGATCGACGCCCTCTACGACTCACTGCGTCACGACGGCTACCGAAGACAAGACGCGCTCGCAGGCACTGCCACCCCACGGCTTGCCCACCGCGCCGATGAGATCAACGTCGACATCGGTCGTGACGGTGAGCTCTACTGGCGCGCTTACGGCCAACACCGCCTCGCGCTGGCGAAACTGCTCGACATCGAGGCGGTGCCCGTATTGATCCATCGCCGGCACCGCCGCTGGCAGCGGCGTCGCGATCGGCTGTGTCGGAGCCGACAGGCACGGACGCGGACTGCCGCCATACCGGCCGACCACCCGGATCTCAGACCGCCAGTGGGGAGGGAGGGCTCTGGATGAGTGCGCCCACCGCCGACAACGACGGACCGGCGACCGGACCAGTGGAACAGCGAGCCACCGTCTGGCGGCCGTTCACCGTGGCGACACTCGCCGGTTGCGTCGCCGTCGTCGGTGCGCTGTACGGTCTCGGAACGGGAGGGCCGGTCCCGTTGACCGATCGGGTCGTCGCCAGCGTCGCCGGCGCGTTTGTCGTCTTCGTTGGTATCCTCGGCTGGGCGATTACGACGGCGACACAGCACGCCGGCTCCCAGCGGCTGACGGCAGCGACGTGGGTTACGCTGTCCCGCGGCTGGGCGCTCGTTCTCTTTGCGGGCGTGGTCACGCTCGGCGGGTCGTCCGAGCGGATCGCGTGGCTCGCCGTCGGCCTCTTTGGGCTGTCGGCGGTGCTCGATGCGGCCGACGGCTGGCTCGCCCGCCGGACCGACACCGTCTCGGCGCTTGGCAGTCGGCTCGACACCGAAACCGACGCGTTGCTCGTACTCGTCGGCACGGTCGCAGTCGTGGGGCTCGGCTCGGTCCCGGTAGTCTTTCTGGCGGTCGGTCTCGCGCGCTACGGCTTCGTCGCAGGCGTCACACTGCGGCGACGACGTGGACAGCCGCTCAACGATCTCGCTCCGAGTCGCTTCCGACAGCTCACGGGGGCGGCGATCATGGGAACCATCGCACTCGGGTTGTTGCCCGCGATCGATCCGACCCTTTCGCGCGCGGCGGGATGGCTCGTGACGGCCCCGATCCTCGCTCACTTCCTGTGGGACTGGATGGCGGTCTCGGGTCGCCTCGACTGATCGTGGGTGCCCGAAATGTTCATTCGTCCGCCTCCACAACGAACTGTAACTGATGACGGCAGCCGACGACACATC
>CAYQWI010000028.1:0-11228 GCA_964421165.1 uncultured Natronomonas sp. | reverse complement strand
CCGATGCCCGAGACGGTCGAGAAGATCAGACGGAGCTTCGACGCCGCCGGCTGGAACCCGGAGCGCGATCTGCCGGTCGATAGGAAGCTCCACCGGACGCGGGAGCAAGCCTACGACAACGACCACGAACGCGATGCGCTGGCGGCGGCGCTTTTCGCCTTCGACGACCACGAAGATCAGTTCGACCGCATCGCGGCGAAGGTGCCACCGCAGTTCGAGCGCGGCGAGATCATCGCTCGCGTCGTGGCGGGTGACGAAAGCGTCGAGGCCGTCCTGACGTCGATGTCCGACGACGAGGGATCCACGGAGGAGACGGAGACACACGAGCCGCGAGAGCTCACCGAACAGGAAAAGGAGATCAAGCGGCTCAACGCGCGGATCGAACGCCTCGAAGGCCACGTCGACGATCTGAAAGGGACTGTCGCGAAGAAGAACGATCGGGTCGCGGAGCTGGAATCGGAGCTCTCGGAGGCCCGACGCGAAGAGCGCAAGGAAGCGAGGGAACGACGCGAGGTGACGCGTCTCGAACGGGAAAACGAGCGGCTCAAACGCGAACTCGCCGAATCGAAAGAGCGAAACGAACAGCTGTCCGGCAAGCTCGAGCGGCTCAAAGAGCTGTGGAAGATCGATCACTCGAACTTCGCCGACGTGTCGGAGAAAAAGCGAGGGCTCGTCTCCGTCAAGCCGATCGAGCAGTTCACCAAAGGGGCGATCGAGCGCGCCGACGAATCGTACGGGATCGCCCCCGGCGACGTGGTCTACCTCCGAGACGCGAGCGGAGCCGGGCGCGGCACCGCAGAGCGGCTCGTCGAGTACGAACCGCGGGTCGTCCTCAAAGACGGCGGGCTTTCCGAGCAAGCCGACGAGGTGCTCTTCGAACACGAGATTCCGGTCGGTCCGGCGACCGACGTGACGATCCAGGAGATCGACGAGCTGGCCGTCGCTCGCGAACGCGAGGTCGACGCGGTCGTCGAAGACTGGCGCGATCGCGCCGAGGAGCGTCGCCGCGAGCGGAAGGCCGCCGAAATCGATCAACTGATAAGCGAACATCGCGCCCGCGATCCCGAGCGGAGCGGTTGAAAAACGCGTCCGATCCGCTTCGAGAAGTTCTATACATCCAGCGACGCTATCGGAACGTATGTCACCGGAGGAGGATTCAGACGAGGATATCGCGACTCCCGAGAGAAGCGACGAGATGTCGTCTACGGAGGAAGCGGAAGTCGCCGCGGAAGCCGTAGAAGAGGACGATAGTGACGAGGCCGAAATGACGGACGAGGACACTGAATCGGAGCAGGATGGGAAAAGCGAGGAAAAAGAACCAGACCCGGCATCGATCTCCCGGATCGAGACGGTTCGCGTCGATCCCGAAGACGTGGTACAGGCCATCGCGTACAACGGTCAAGAAGACATCGGACGAAAGGGAAAGGCGGTGTTCAGCCTGACGCCGCCGTTCGAAGAAGTCGTCGTCCCGTCGATCCGCCATCTCGCCGACGACTCGACGGAGAGCAAAGCCGACGGCGAGATCCACCTCCGCCCGTTCAGATTCGTCTCCGGCGGACGGCGCGCCGTCGATCAGCGTCCGACGCGGCAACTCGCCAGAGAAGAGCTCGACGCGGACGACCCCGACGAGGCGACGATCGAAGCGTGGATCGACGAAGCGATGGAGACGTGGAAGGGATACGTCCGCGAGAATCTCATCGAGTCGGTCGATATCTTCTCGCCGCACGGGATGGCGATCGTCGACGTCGAGTACGAATCGGCGGAAGACCGATCCTGATCTCGACCGGCGATCACTCGACGGTGACGCTTTTCGCCAGATTCCGCGGCTTGTCGATCGACCGTCCGAGTTTCGCAGCCGTATAGTAGGAGACGAGTTGGAGCTGGACGTTCGCCAGAACGGCCGCCGTTCGCGGGTGCGTCTCGGGGATCTCGAGAACGTGGTCGGCGTATCGCTCGACGTCGGAGACGCCGTCCGTGACCGCGACGACCGGGGCGTCGCGCGCTTCGACCTCCTTGACGTTACCGATGGTCTTGCGGGCGAGCTCGTCGTCTCCGATGACGGTCGCGAACACGGGGGTCTTCGAGGTAACTAACGCCAGCGGACCGTGTTTCAGTTCACCCGCTGCGAACCCCTCGGCGTGTTCGTAGCTGATCTCTTTCATTTTCAGCGCCCCTTCGAGCGCGACGGGGTAATTCAGCCCGCGTCCGATGAAGAAGTACGCGTCCGCGTCGAGATACGCCTCGGCGACCGCCTCCGCGACCGATTCGTCCAGAATCTCCTGTACGTCGCTCGGCAGATCGCGAAGCGCAGAGACGAGTTCGCGATCGACGGAGCCGGACGTCGCGACGCCGGCCAACAGGTTGAGCGCGGTCTGTTGGCCGGCGAACGTCTTCGTCGCCGCGACGCCGATCTCCGGACCCGAACGGATGTAAAAGACGTCGTCGCACTCTCTGGCCATCGTCGATCCGACGGTGTTGGTCAACGCGAGCGTGTCGGCACCGAGACGGCGCGCCTCCCGCGTCGCCGCCAGCGTGTCGGCCGTCTCGCCGCTTTGGGAGACGCCGATGACCGTCGCGCCCTCGGTCGGTGGCGGCGAGCTCGCGTACTCGTGGCTGAAGTACGCCTGCGCCGGGACCCCCTCCGCGCGCAGCATTTCGGCACCGTAGAGGGCGGCGTGGTAGCTCGTCCCCGCGGCGACGAGGTGAACGCGGTCGAGATCGAGTTCCGATAGCTCCGGCAACTCGATGTCGCTTTCGAGCTCGTTCACCCGACCGCGGAGACACTGCCGGAGGGCGCGGGGCTGTTCGTGGATCTCCTTGAGCATGAAGTGGTCATAGCCGCTTTTTCCGGTGTCCTCGGCGTCCCACGACACCGTCTCGATCGACTTTTCGACGACTTCGCCGGACTCGTTCGTCACACGCCAGCCGTCGGCCGACAACTCCGCGAACTCCCCGTCCTGCAGGTAGACGACCCGATCGGTGAACTCCCGAAATGCGGGCACGTCGCTCGCGAGGTACGTCGCCCCCTCGGCGGGTCCCAAAACGAGCGGCGAGTCGTTTCGAGCGACGAAGACGGCGTCCGTTCCGTCGACGACGCAGGCGATGGCGAAGCTCCCCTCGAGGCGGTCGATCGCGAGCCTGAACGCGTCTCCCGCTTTCTCCCCCGCTTCGATCCCCTCCTCAACCAGATGTGGGACGACTTCGGTGTCGGTTTCGCTCTCGAACTCGTGACCGTTCGATTCCAGTTCGTCCCGAAGCGACTGGTAGTTCTCGATGATGCCGTTGTGGACGACGGCGATCGATCCGGTACAGTCCACGTGGGGATGTGCGTTCGCATCGGTCGGCGGGCCGTGGGTGCTCCAGCGGGTGTGTCCGATCCCGATCGATCCTTCGATATCTACCCGCTCGTCCAGTGCGTCCGTGAGCCGGTCGAGTTCGCCGGCGCGCTTGATCACGTCGAGCGTCCCGTTTCCGGCGAGCGCGACGCCGGCCGAGTCGTAGCCGCGGTACTCGAGCTTCGAGAGGCCGTGCACGAGCGTTTCAAGCGTCTCGCCGTCTCGACCGACACAGCCGATGATGCCGCACATTATCGGACGACCTCCGTGTCGTCGTGGATCGTCCCGCTCGCGTACACGCCGGCCCCGATCTCGACGTTCGCGCCGACGAGCGTTCCCGATGCGAAGGTGACGCCGCCGCCGACGGAAACGCGGTCCGCGATGACGGCTCCGAGCCGCTGTTCTTCGAAGACGGTGTCGCCGACGCGAACGTCACCCGGACCGCCCGGCACGATCGTTCCGGCACCGACTGCCGCCGTTTCGCCGGCGACACAATCGAGCAGCGTCGCCCCCGGGCCGATTCGACAGTCGCCGCCCAGGAGGACGTCCTGAAGCGTCGCGTTCGCACCGATCGTCGCGTTTCGACCGACGGCGACGTTCGGACCGAGGACCGCTCCGGCTGCAATCTCCGCGTCCGGGGCGACGACGACAGGCGGCTGGAGGGTCGCATCGGGGTGTATCCGAGCGCTTTCGGCGATCCACACGCCGGGATCGGTTTCGGGCTGTGAGAGTCGTCCCCTCGACAGCAGTTCCCGAGTGAGATACAGCAGGTCCCACGGATACGTCGCATCGACCCACAGCCCATCGGTTTCGATCGCCCGAACGGGACCGTCGTGCATGAGCGTCGCGATGACGTCGGGGAGCTGAAGCTCTCCAGCGCGTCGCGGCGTCCGATCGATCGCATCGAACACCCCTTCGTCGAACGCGTACACGCCGGCGTTTATCAGCCGGAAGTCGTCGGTATCCGGTTTCTCGATGAACTCGGTCAGTCGACCGCGTTCGACCCGGACCGCACCGTACTCGCTCGGCGTGGGGTGTTCTAACGCCGCGAGCGACGGTCCGCCGTCGAAGCCGTCGAGAACATCTTCGACGATCCGCTCGTCGATCACACGATCGCCGTTGAGGACGAGGATCGGTCCGTCCACCTCGTCGGCCGCACACTGGAGGGCGTGGGCGCTGCCGAGCTGTTTGTTCTGATGGACGTACGTGATCGGAACGTCGCGGTAGTCGTGACCGAAATGTTCCTGGACGCGTTCTCGTCGGTAGCCAACGACGAGACAGAGTCGCTCGATGCCGCACTCGACGAGCACGTCGAGGACGTGTTCGAGTATCGGACGATCGGCGGCTGGAAGCATCGTCTTCGGCCGGTTCGCAGTTAACGGCCGCAGTCGCGTCCCCTCCCCCGCAGCGAGGACGACGCCGGTGGTAATCGCCATGCACAATGGTTCGTCCGGCACGGAATGAAAGTATCGGCAGCCGCAATCGCTCTCCGAGAGGAATTCTCGTAACGACAGCACAGCTTCGAGTGACCGTCCATCCCGCGGCTCACGACTCTTCGACCACCCGTGTCTCACAGTACGAGAGTGCCGATGAGAACGCAACACCGAAGGCCACGCGGCGGCGAGATCGAATAATGAACCTCATCGACGACGCGCGAAAGCTTCTAGCGTCGGGACCGCTGTGTAACGCCTGTCTCGGCCGGCCGTTCGCGGAGCGGAGTTTCGGGCTGACGAACGCCGAGCGCGGCCGCGCGCTTCGGACGACTCTCGCGATGGTCGACGACGAGCCGTACGAAGAACCCAACGAGACCTGTTGGGTCTGTGAGGGGCTCTGCGAGCAGGTCGACGAACTCGCCGAACGCGCCGTCAAAGCCATCGAGGGAACCGAGCTATACACCTATCAGGTCGGCACTCGCGTTCCGCCGCTTCTCGAAGAGAACGATCGACTGCTGCGGATCGACGCCGGACTCGAACCCGAGACGGGCGAAAAACTCAACACGGAGCTCAACCGCGAAGTCGGTCGTCGGATCGGGAAGCGCCTGGGCGCGGACGTCGATTTTCACCGCCCGGACGTGCAGTTCCTCCTCGATCTCGAATCGGATACGGTCGAGGTGCAGCGCAACTCGATCTCGATCTACGGCCGGTACCGAAAGCTCGAACGCGACATTCCACAGACGACGTGGGACAAATACGACGAAAGCGTCGAGGAGCTGGTCGCGCCGCCGTTTTCGAGCGCCTTCCGCGGAACGGAGGCGGTCTTTCACGGTGCCGGCCGCGAAGACGTCGACGCGCTCATGCTCGAATCCGGACGCCCCTTCGTTCTCGAAATCAAAAACCCACGGCGACGGGACGCCGATCTCGATGAGCTCCGGCAGGCGGTCAACGAAGGAACCGACGGCAAAGTCGAGATCGAGGGACTGGCGTTCGCCACTCACGAGATGATCGAGCGGGTGAAAGAACACGACGCATCGAAGACGTACCGGGCGACAGTGGAGTTCGGAGAGCCGGTCGACGAATCGGCGCTCGCCGACGCGATCGAGGCGCTTCGTGGTGCGACGATCGAGCAACGGACGCCCCACCGCGTCGACCATCGGCGCGCCGACCTCGTCAGAGAACGGACGGTCCTCGATGTGGAGGGATCGCTGGGCGACGAGTACACGGCCACGATCGAGATTCACGGCGAGGGCGGGCTCTACATTAAAGAGTTGATAAGCGGCGATGAGGGGCGAACGGAGCCGAGCCTCGCCGGCTTGCTCGGCGTCGACGCGACGGTGACGGCCCTCGACGTGATCGACGTCGAAGGGGCCGACGAGCCGTTTTTGACCCCGGAGTTTCGCCTCGAACGCGAGGGAAAACCGGTGACTGGCGGTGAGTCGACCCCCGGCGACGAGTAGTCCAGAGCGGAGAAGGCGGCCGATAGTATAAAAGCCGTGACGGACCAAAACGTGATAGCCCACGATGAGATTGGCTTCCCCCACCGATTTCGACATTCTAGACGCGCTCTCCAACGGTAAGCGAAACACGGCGGCGAACATCGCGATCGACCTCGGTCGATTTCGAAGCGCTCGTCGAATCGGAACTCAGCGAGTAGCGTTCTAACCGTCTCGCGAACCGAGAGCACCTCCGCCCGCGAGCTGAGAGTACCTCGGTCAAGGTGCTCAACTCAAAAGTGCATACTGAACGTAACTATTATTTACAGGTACTACTACGGCCGCCGATGACAAGCAGATCGAGGGATCGCATCGGATCCCGACGAGCGATGGGGCGTAGAACCAAACCCGACTGCCGACGATCGACCCACGAGACGAGGGCGTGCCCGTCTGAACGGCAACATCCGGCATCCTGGCGGGATGGCTAATGCGGCTCGGCGCGACGATCCGGCTCTGTGCGGCAGTTGGTATTGCGGCGATGCTGGTGGCGTTGATCGCATCGCCCGCAGCGGCGACGGCCGAAGCGATCCCGGCCGAGTACGAGTACGACGCCAGCGAACTTCTCGCGGACGGCTCGATAACGCTCGAAGACGGCGAGCTAACGCTTCTACTGGACGGCACCGCCCGAGAAGGCGAGACGATCCGGATCGAAATCGACGAGGATCACCGATCCGCGTTCGACATCTCGGACGGGACCGACGCCACCGGAGGCGACATCGGAATCGCGGTCGCAACCACCGACGACTCGATCGAGATCGAACTGACCGACCTCGACAGCGATCGCAACGTCACCGGGACGGAGATCGCGGTCGACGTCGACCTGACCGCGAGCGAAACCGCCGCCGGACGCTTCGAGGAGGACGATCCGACCCCGATCGCGAGCGTCACCGACGACGGGACGGAAAGCGGTCTCGACGGTGAGGAAACGATCGCGGTTCGTCTGTCCCGAGCGGGGGAGATCGGGTTCGATGCGGATGAGATTGATGAATATCTTCACGGAACAAATAATCGAACAACAAGCGATGATTCATTCACAATTTCGTTTGCTGATGAATCCGTCTGGGTCAATCATAAAGAGACGATCAATATCTCAGTTGATCCAAATGCCGTAAGTTCTGAAGACAGAGATGGAGTAGAGATCACAGGTGCTGGAGAGAAAGCCACCCAAGACGCCAATATAAGCAGCGTCGACGTGACCACGTCCGGCGACGCGAACGTGCTCGACGGGGACGATCAGCTCACCGTGGCGATTAACACCGTCGACGGGGAGCCGCAACTCGTCTCCGACGAGGCGGTTTCGATCAACGTCCGGTTGGCGATCCAGACGGAGTCGATGAAATACGCCGCGGATCGATACCGCGGGACGGATCTGTTCGCCGTCGACGTGGAGGGGGAAGGAAACGTCGAGTTGGACGACAACGCCGACATCAAAACGGGATCGCCGCTCGCGTTCGACATCCACTCCGGCGAGGCCGACACTGACGGGTTTGAGCTGCAGGGGATCGAGTCCGAATCGGCATTCCCGATCGAAGAGAACCGAACGCTCGCCGTCGACGAGTTGACCGATCGGTTCGGAAACGAGATCAGGCGGGCGGAGCTGGAGTTCGGGTTAGAAGGGAACGCCGACGGCGATTCGTATCCCGGCGTCCGGATGGCTACGGACGGGAGCGAAGAGATTTCGGTCGAAAACGGCGGGGCGATCGATACGCGTCTCGGCGTGTTCGATCTCTCGGCGGAAGTGACGGACGTCGAAGGGCCCGCGACCCAGTCCGAAAACACCGGCGAGGCCGTCACCGAGACGGTCGACGACGTGTCGATCTATCCGGGACACGTGACCGTGGAGTCGAACGCATCGTACCGTGACTTCGATGTCGACGGGGCGAACATCGAGCTTGCGGTCGATCTCGGCGTCCCGGAGGACGATGTCGACCGGGTCGACATCCAGCTTCGACGTGAGAGCGGGAACGGCGCTGTGAGGTTCGATCCGGCCGCCGCGGAGCCGACGGACACCGATCTCTGGGAGGAGACCGGCTATGCGGGAGACGGGTATCTGGG
Source organism: uncultured Natronomonas sp. (assembly GCA_964421165.1). Lineage (GTDB taxonomy): Archaea > Halobacteriota > Halobacteria > Halobacteriales > Haloarculaceae > Natronomonas. The sequence goes on along the minus strand of CAYQWI010000028.1, from coordinate 2,909 downwards.
ACAGGAGAACCCGTGGGCGATCGAACGCGGGCTCACGACGGCCGATTTCGACGACGGCATCCGAACCTACGTACTCGAAGCCGACGCGGCCGACAGCTACGAGATCACCGTCGAGGTAATGCCCCGGGACGATCGGCTCGTTCCCGATGAAACTGCGGTCGAAACGTCGCTATCCGAAACGACCGACGGGGACAACCGGGACGGGGCGGAGATCGTCGCGACCGGCGCGATCGACGCCGTCGGGAACGTTTCCCTCTCGACCGATCGGGAGTTCGTCGGCGTCGAAGTCGACGAAGGAGACGGGATGGAGATCACGCTCGACGCGTTCGAGGACGCCGCCGGGAATGCGGTAACGAACACCGACGAGACCGTCCCGGTCCGAGTCGGTGAAACGACGGTCGCGACCGTCAGTCCGACAGTTGGCGAGAGCACAACGGCGAGCGTCGACCCGACCGAGATCGAGCTTTCGGGCGTCGAAACCGGAACCGGCGCCAACGTGACGATCGAGTTCGAAGACGGGGGCCAACAGAACGCGACGGATCTGACGCTCGTCCACAGAGCGATCGAGCGCTCCGGTGGCACCTGGCGCGCCGCCTCGTTACCCCAACCCGCGACGGTGTACATCGACGCCGACGGCGATCGGGACGTCGCCCAGTGGAACCCGAACACCGACGGATACGAGAGCGTCGCGACCGACGCGACCGACGACGTTCTCGAGGCCGAACACGTCGGCCACGAACACCTCCACCGAGGACTGTACGTCTACTCCGCGGACGGTGATCTCCGGATGGGATACGATTACACCACCGACGCCGACGAGGCGATAAGTGCGGGCGATATCGAACTCGAAGCCGGATGGCACCTCGCCAGTTCGAACTACGACACCTCCGCGCACCCACGGCAGGATCTCGTCGACGACGTGAACTGGGCCGGATACGGATTCGGGTCGGAGGACGACGCCTTCTCGATCTGGAACGCTGATCTCACAGAACGGGTACACGACCGGACGGCCGGCTTCGACGTGGACGGTTCGACGGAGTCGGTCGAACAGGATGACGTGTACTGGATCCGGATAAACGACGAGGAGGAACCGTTGACCCGTGGTGTCGTCTCGCCGACGTTCTCCGAACGGGACGGGATCGAAGGGTGATCGGGGATCCCGAACGGGCGGCCGATATCGATCGATGGCGAGTGGTTGGAACCGCGGTCGTTCTCATCGTGGCGGCGCTCGCACTCGGCGGTGTGGTTTCGGGAACTGCGGCCGGTGGCGAAACGCCCGGCGAGCCGGCGTCGTTCTTCGGATCGGCGACCGACGAAGACGGGGCCGAGATCCCCGAAGGCGTGTCGATCGTCGGAGTTGTCGACGGGGGCGCCGTCAGCGAAATCGAGATCCACACGGACGGCGAATACGGTGGGGACGGGGCCTTCGACGACAAACTGCGCATCGATAACACCGCTGGCGACGAAATCACGTTCCGCCTCGGAGACGCCGATGGGCCGGCGGCGGATACCGTCGATCTCGAAGCCGGCGTGTTCGAGAGAGATCTGGTGTTTCCGGGCGGCGCGATAGAGTACGTCCACCCCGAGGCGGCGATCGACGTCACCCCCACCTCGGCGACACCGAACGAGACGATCGACTTTTCGGCCGCCGAATCGAGCGCACACGACGACGCCGAACTGGCCACGTTTCTGTGGACCGTCCACGACGACGGTGACGAGATCGCGACGTTCGCTGGGGAATCGGTAGGCTGGCACTCCGATGTCGAAGGGACCTACGAAGTCGAGCTGGAAGTGGTCGACACTGCCGGATTCACGGATACGACGACGGCGACGTTCAACATCAGTTCGGAGGAGAGTGAGGAAACCGACGAGGAAACGGAAAGCAGTGATACTGGTACCGGTGACGATGAGGGTGGTGGAACCGCCACAGGTGGTGCTGGATCAGCCGGAGGCGGAGGATCGACGGCAGGTGGCGGAGGTGGGACAACAACCGACGGGAGCGGCTCGGACAGCAGTCTAAACGAATCGGATGATACGAACGAGACAGGCTCCAACGGAACTGACGGCGATAGTTCGTCCGCCGGTGAAAGCGATCGAACCGCCGAACCGATCGCCAACGAGACGGTTCGTATCGACGACGTGTTCCCCGACGCGGCCGGGACGACAGTGATTCTCGACGATCCATCGATGCGGGAGATCGTCTTCACGAACGACTCCGTATCCGGTGACGTCACGATACGGGAGTTCGGCGAGATCGCCGGCGACGCACCGCCGCTGTCCGAGGAACTTCGGATCGTCTCCGCGTCGGTCATCGACGTGCCGGCGAATCAGGCCGACGACGCCGCGGTCATTCGAGCGATCGTCGATCCGGAATGGTTGCGAGCGCGCGATCTCGCCCCGGATCAGCTGACGGTCTATCGGTTCCCGACCGACGGCGAGCGGTGGCACGAACTGCCGACCGAAGCGTTTGAAGTCGACCGCGGCGTCGTCGTCGAGGCCGAAACGCCCGGGTTCTCCCAGTTCGTTATTGCCGGTCCCGAAGCGCCCGAACGCTCCGGTTCCAAGGCGACGCCGGGGGACGGAAACGAAACGTCGGATCCGACGACGGCTCCGCCGGACGTCGAGGCGTCGGCCGTCCTGACCGAGCTAGCTGACGGATCGGACGATTCCGGGGGAATCGGTCCGATCGGTCTCGTTTTCGCCCTCGTTTCGGTGCTCGTCGTCGTCTGGGTCGGCGGCCGATTCCTGATCCCGCGGCGACCGGACGAATGGATGCCGTGACGTAACGATTTTGTCACCGGTGGCTGTAGCGTTTTTATGCAGTTCGGCGTCGACGAGGCCGGGAAAGGGCCCGTTCTGGGTTCGATGTTCGCCGCGGCGGTTCGTGCTCCACAGGAAGCGCTCCCGGA
>CAYQWI010000027.1:0-11598 GCA_964421165.1 uncultured Natronomonas sp. | reverse complement strand
GCTGGCCCGGGGAGCGCCTACGCCGGCGGCGCGTTCGCGTACCGACGGCGGATCCGCCGTGCCGGCTTGGCCCTGTCGCTTCTGGGTGTAGTGCTGTCCGGACCGTCGCTGTTTTTGCTCGCGGATATCGCTCCCGTCGACATCGCGGAGACGTGGGTGCTTCTCGCATGGACGGCGGTCGCGCTTTCGACCGGACACGCGCTGCGTTCTCGGGTGGGGATCGGGGTCGGGCTCGTCCTGCTCGCCGCCCTCCTCGTCGACATCGCCGACCCGAGCGATCCGATGCCGATCGTCGCGCTTTCGGGAGTCGTACTGTTCGCTCTCTCGAACCGATATGAGGGTCGGATCGGGTGGACGTACCGAACCGTCGGCGTCGGGTTCGTGCTGTTCGGGCTGCTCGCACTGACGACACTCGACGGGCGATATCACCGATTCGAGATCGAGGTAACTGCAACGTTTATCGCACTCTCGATCGCCGCTCTCGCCGCGACGGCGTGGATGTGGACCCGCGGCGAGACGCACGCGAGCGGGACGTCGACGGTCGCTCTGGTAGCTGTGGGGATCGGAACGGCTATCGCAGCGCTCGCTCCCGAAACCGTCCCAGAGGCGGCAGCTTTCGTGGGTGTCCACCTCACCGCGCTCGTCGCGATCGGGTCGATCGGGTACTTCGGATACCGCACCGGGAGCCGCACCTTCGTCGATCTCGCGGCGCTCGGTGCGCTGGCCCAGACGCTGTCGTTCGTGGCTGCGACGATCGTCGATTCGCTCTCGGGATCGATCGCGCTCGTGGTCGCCGGAATCGTTTTGCTCTCCGTCGGAATCGCCTTAGAACGGGGCAGACGGTCGATACTCGACCGTCTCGGCGCGGACGAATAGGCGGTCGTTACTCGTCGTCGCCGTACTCGATGAGATCCTGCATATCCGATTCGGACTGCTCCTCGCGGGCTTCGGCAATCTCCTCGCTCTCGACTGCCCGCTGTTGCATGTCTTCGATCCGCGGTGCGTCAGTCACGCCGGACAACACGACCAACACGGCGACTCGATCCTCGTTCGGGAGCGGGTAATCACCCGCGCGGACGGTCCGGCATTCGGTCGTCTCCTCGAGCCAGTTCCGCGCTTCGTCGATCCCCTTTCTGCTGAGCTGCTCCGGCGGCCCCGAAACGATCAACAGCACTCGGGAGGCGCTATCGCGTTCGCACGGGAGCGTGAGCGTCCCCATCGTCGCCCGCCGCACGAGCGATGTGATACGGTTGGTCGAGTCGCCCATCGAAGCGATCTCCGATTCGTCCGACGATCCGAGGAATCGACTGAGCAGGCCGCCACTGGATTCGTCGGTCTGGATCGCTTCGGAGGCGTATCCGATGCTCGTGATCCCCTGATCGCCGAGCGTGTTTATGATCTCCGAGGAGTCGACGACGCTCTCCGCGATACCGTCGCCGAGCGCGTCGATTTCGCCGGCCGAAAACAACAGTCCGAAGCGGGTCGCGATCTCTTCGTTGATCTCGGCGTAGCCCTCGCTGAGGGTTTCTCCGGAGCTCCGCGCGGCCCCGTTATCGAACAGCAGGAGACTATCGGTATTGTCGACGAACCGCTGGAGGGAGTTCGCGGCGTTGCGGCTGTATATCCCGCCTTCGTCCGGTGCCGGAATGATTCCGAGCCCGTACACCGGTTCGGCGTAGATCTCGCCGAGCCGTTCGGCGATTATCGGGGCCCCGCCGCTCCCGGTTCCGCCGCCGAGTCCGGCGATAACGAGAAACGCGTCGATCTCGCTCGATGCGGTGCGGCCAACGGCGGTGACGATCTCCTGGAGGTCTTCGTTGATGCACTGTTCTCCGACCTCCGGATCGGTTCCGGTGCCGTGACCGCTGACGGTCGCGCTGCCGACGAGCAGTCGATCCTCCTGGGGGACGTGGTTTAAACCCATCAGATCCGGTTTCGCGGAGTTGACCGCGATAGCGTGGCTGATGAAGCTGGCGTTCCGGGTCGCGTCGTATTCGAGAAGTCGATCGAGGATCTTTCCACCGGCCTGCCCGACGCCGACGATCGCGAGCCTCATAGCCGTAGCCACCTACCTGAGGGGAGCTGAGAAGAACGATTGGCTGACTCTATCACGTTATATTCGTGAGGGCAGGGCAGCATACACACCGGAACTGTCGGCGCGCTAATCAATCTTCGGGTGGGCGAATCTATAGATCCTCGTAGCTCATCCCGAGCGATTCCAGAAACGATCCGACGATCCCGTGGCTCACGAGCCAGTGGCCGACGACGATCGCGGCGGCTCCGAGCGCTGTTCGGCGATTTTCCTTGGACACTATCAAAAAGCCGACAACGAGCACGGCCAGACCGACGAGGCCTGTGTTACCGAGGGTTTCTTCGAGCTCTCGTGTGTCCATACGCGAGCCGTCTCCTCGGATCGCCCTAAAAGTCGCGGAATCCGTCGTCGTCCGCGAACCGGTCAAAACTCGTTACAGACCGGGATACCGACCGTCTCGTAGTCGTCCATCGAGGCGATGACCTCCGGGACCTCCTCCAGAGACACGGTCTTCGAGACGATCTTTCCGGGATCGATCTTCCCACGCTCCATCATCGAGAAGATCTCTTCGTACTCGTGAGGCGGCATGCCGAACGTACCGACGAACTCGCGTTCCTCCATGACGATCGTATCGACGGGGAGCGAAACTTCGCCCTCCTCTTCGCTGGTCGTCAGACCGATCTGGAGGTTCTGTCCGCCTTTAGACAGCGAGCCGACGGAGTTTCGACAGGTCTCGGCGATCCCCAGCGCGTCGACGCTGACTTCGACACCGCGACCGTTCGGCGTGACCTGCTTGACGGCGTTCGGAACGTCGTCGACGGCGGTGACATCGACCGTCTCGTCGGCTCCGAGCGCGTCGGCCTTCTCGAGTTTGTCCTCGTCGAGGTCGACGGCGACGACGTTCGCCCCGAGCGCGTCGGCGATGTGGACGGCCGAGAGGCCGACGCCGCCGCAGCCGTGGACTGCGACCCAATCGCCGGCCGTGATGTCGACGCGGTGGACGAGCCCGTGAAACGCCGTCGCGAACCGACAGCCCAGTCCTGCGACATCGACGGGGTCGACACCGTCGGGGAGTTTGACGACGTTGTGGTCGGCTTTTCGCACCGGGAATTCCTCGGCGAAGGCCCCGGGTTGAAACGGAGCGAATCCGAGCGGAACGACGCTCTCACAGATGTTCGCCCGTCCGGCTTTGCAGTGGCGACAGGTGCCGTCGCTGAGATTGAACGGCACGCAGACGCGATCCCCGACATCGAGCGTTTCGATATCCTCACCGATCTCCGTGATGGTGCCCACAGGTTCGTGTCCGAAGATAAGTCCCGGTGTCGGCGCGACGCCGAGCCAGTCCCAATCGCCCCGCCAGGCGTGCCAGTCTGATCGACAGATCCCGCAGGCTTCGGTCTCGACGACGATCCCGTTCGGCTCCGGTTCGGGGCGTTCGACCTCCTGTACCTCCATCGTTTTGCCGACTTCTTCGAAGACGACGGCTCGCATCGACATCGTACGAATACAATCCGGAGCCACCAGTATAACCGTTGTTACCTCCCCAAGAGCGTTTATACGGCTGCTACGGTTCGACGCCGTATCGATGCCGGCTTGCTCTCGCCGATTCGATAAAGGATTAAAAGGATCCCTAACCAACCGAACGGTATGAGCGACAACGAGGGACGAAAGAACCTCAGGATGCCCGACGACGACGAGGTGTTCGCCGTCGTCACGAATATGCTCGGCGCAAACAGGGTGAAGGTCCGATGTATGGACGGAACCGAGCGAACTGCACGGATCCCGGGTCGGATGCAAAAACGGATCTGGATCCGCGAAAACGACGTCGTGTTGGTCGAACCGTGGGACTGGCAAGACGAGAAGGCCGACGTCGTCTGGCGCTACGAAAAACAGGAAGCCGACCAGCTCCGTGAGGAAGGACACATTACCGACAGCGTTTGAAGACACTCTTTTCACCGTATCTGCGGCCGGCTTGATTCCTGACAATAACTCCGTTCCAGGAATCGGCCGTCGATAGTCCCCGGAACGCTTTTTTCTATCCGATTCGACTGACGAACAATGAGTCAACTCGGCGACCTTCTAGATGATATCGTGTCGGACATCGACAGCGCGTTTTTGTTTTCGCCGAGCGGATCGCTCTATGAAACGTTCCGGGAAACCGACGAACCCGTCGTCGTCGTCGGGACGTCGAACGCCGTCGGGGCCGATCAGTACGTCGAACTCCCGATCGAGTTCGAAAGCATACGCGAGCGGATCCGATTCGGTGTCGAGGGCGCACTCGAGAACGGCTTCGTCGAAGAAGGTGACCAGATCGCTTGCGCGCTCGCGCTCTTTTCGGACGATATCGACACGGTGACGCGTATCCGTGCCGGCGAGTTCGAACGGTCCGGCGTGTACAACCTCTTTGTCAACAGCCGAGCGGATCCGGATGTCATCCGGAACGTGTTGGAAGTCGCCATCGAACTCGGAAAAAAGGGACAGAAGGGCAAACGCGTGGGGGCGCTGTTCGTCGTCGGCGACGCGGGGAAAGTCATGAACAAATCCCGGCCGCTCAGCTACAACCCCTTCGAGAAGAGCCACGTTCACGTCGGGGATCCGATCGTCGACGTGATGTTAAAGGAGTTCTCGCGACTCGACGGCGCGTTCGTCATCAGCGACTCCGGAAAGATCGTCTCCGCGTACCGATACCTCGAACCCGCCGCGGAGGGCGTCGACATCCCCAAAGGACTCGGCGCGCGTCACATGGCGGCCGGCGCGATCACCAGAGACACGAACGCCGTCGCGGTCGTCCTCTCGGAATCCGACGGCATGGTTCGGGCGTTTTCCGGCGGTGAGATAATTCTCGAGTTGGATCCGGAGGAATACTGATGCTATCGTTGATCGGACGGTGGGTCGGAGATCTCTCGGCTGCCGAGCAGAATCTGCTCACCGCGATCGTCGTCCTTCTCGCGGGCGTAGCGCTCGGTGCCGTCGTCGCTTGGACCACCCGTCGAGTGTTGGTCCTTTTCGGCGTTGACGACGCCGTCGAAGGGACCCCGTTCGAACGAACGGCGAGACAGCTCGGCGGATCGACCGTACAGATTCTCGGCCAACTCGTCGGCGCGTTCGTCTTTTTCATCGCCGCCCTGTATGCGCTCAGAACGATCGGCCTCGTTCCGGGAGAGGCGCTGGTCGAAGAGATCGGAGCCTTCCTCCCGAAACTGTTCATCGCCGTTCTCGTTCTGTTGATCGGTCTGATCGTCGGTGACAAAGCAGAGATCGTGGTAAACGAGCGGCTCAAAAGCGTCAAGCTCCCCGAGATAACGATCGTTTCGACGCTGTTGAAGCTCTCTATCCTCTACGTCGCCGCACTCATCGCGCTGTCGCAACTCGGCGTCGCGACGGGAGCGCTCTTGGTACTGCTTTCGGCCTACGCTTTCGGGGTCTTTTTCCTCGGCGGGTTGGCATTCAAAGATCTCCTTTCCTCGGCCGCTGCCGGCATCTATCTCCTGTTGACACAGCCGTACGTTATCGGCGATGAGGTCGAGATCGACGGGAACCGCGGTATCGTTCAAGAGATCGACGTGTTCACTACGCACGTCGAAGACGACGGCGAGGAGTACATCGTCCCGAACCGGAAGGTACTCCGCGAAGGTGCGATGCGGGTCCGTAGCTAGGGAAGTGTTTTCTCTGTCCTCCGGTAACCTAGCGTATGCTCAACCTGACCCTCGATTCGTTCCTGATCGAACTCAAAGACGGGAGCATCAAAAACGTCGGTCCGACGAACAAATCGGCGAGCGCGAAGCTCTTCGACGTCGAATCGGTGACCGCCCGGGAGTTCGGCGACAGCCAGCTCAAGCTCGTCGCGAGCGACGCGTCGGGTAACGAGGTACAGATAGCGCTTTTTCCGGAACAAGCGGCCGAACTCGCCGACGATATCGAGGCGGTACGCGAGAGCGATCCCGATCTCGAGTAGGTCACTCGATCGCTTCGTCTCGTTTGCTGTCGACCGGCTCTGCCGGTACGCCGGCCCACGTTTCCCCCGCCGGAACGTCCTCGGCGACGAGCGAGTTCGCCGCGATCTGTGCGTCCGGACCGATCTCGACGCCCGGGAGAACGATCGTCCCCGCCCCGATCATCGCTCGCTCGCCGATCCGAATCTCCCCGGTGCGGTACTCCTCCTGGAGGAACTCGTGACACAGAAGCGTCGCGTCGTAGCCGACGATCGCGTCGTCCTCGACGGTGATGAGCTCCGGCCAGAACACGTCCGGCGTCGACTCCAGCCCCCACGAGACGCCGCGTCCGACGGTGACGCCGATCCGTCTGAGGAGCCAGTTTTTCATCCGAAGGCTCGGCGAATGGCGTGCGAGCACGATGAAGACGTAGTTGAACGCGACCCGTAACGGATGTTTCGCGTCCGTCCACGACTGCAGGGAGTTCCCCGGCCCCGGTGTCGGATGGCGGGCCAACCGCTCGTGCCGCGGACCGTGTCCTCGGTCGTCACCGTTCGACATATCGTGATACACATCGGGTGTCCTGTTAAGTCATTCCGCTCTCGCCTGAGGTGCCGAATGTTGATTTAATTGTCGCTCGGAACGCCTGTCGACTCCTCACCGAACGCGATCGGCTCGGTCTCCCGGACTCGCACACCGCGGGCAGCGAGATGTTTCGTCCGGTTGCGGGCGAGGTCTTCCTCGCGGGTGCCGCGCGTCGCGAGGACGTACATCCGCGCTTTTCCGACCGGTCGCATCGTTCGCCCGGCCCGCTGGGCACCCTGTCGTCTCGATCCGCCGAGTCCGGACGCGGCGATGGCGACCTCCGCGTCCGGTAGATCGATCCCCTCGTCGCCGACACGGGAGACGACGATGGTGTCCAACTCGCCGCCGCGGAACCGGCCGAACAGTTTGCTCCGGCGGGCGTGCGGGGTCTCGCCGCTTATAAACGGGACGGTCAGGGCGTCGGCGATCGCGTTTCCCTGCTCGATGTATTCGACGAAGACGATCGCTTTCGACCCGCGATGTTTCCGTAGAATCGCCGAGATCTCGCGAATCTTCGCCGGATTCGTCGCCGCGAGCTGTCGACGCCCGTGTCCGTCGCTCGAAGCGTATTCGTTTCGGTGCGTCTCCGAGGCCCACGGGAGCAACCGAACTTCGACTTCCGGTTCGGCGACGTATCCGGCTTCGAAGAGCGATTCCCAGTCGGTGCCGATCGGACGACCGACGAGCGTGTAGATCTCGCGTTGATCGTCCGTCTCTCTGACGGGCGTCGCGGTGAGTCCGAGCCGGTGTTTCGCCTGTAAACTCGCGGTCCGGCGATGCAGCGGTGCCGGGATGTGATGGACTTCGTCGAAGACGATCAGCCCCCACTTTCGGGAGTCGAAGAGACCGCGATGGCGGTCCATCCCGGCGGTCTGGTAGGTGGCGATCGTCACCGGGCGGATCTCTTTCGTTCCGCCGTGGTACTCACCGACCTGCTCGGCCGAGAGGGTGGTGTGTTCGAGGATCGATTCGCGCCACTGGACCGCGAGCTCTCTGGAGGGGACCAACACGAGGGTTTCCCCTTCGATATCGGCCATGATCCCGAGCGCGGCGACCGTTTTTCCCGATCCCGGTGGACCGACGAGGACGCCAGAGCCGGCGTCCGCAAAGCGCTCGATCCAATCGGCCTGATACGGTCGTAATTCGAGTTCGAGATCGAACGGCAGATCGTCGCCGGTTTCGAGGTCGCGGTCGTCCTGGACGGGATAGCCCGCCTCGTACAGCGTCCGTTTGAGATCCGCTGTCCGGTCGTCGGCGACCCACGCCGTTTCGTCGCCGATTCGGGCACGCAGCACGCCGTCGTCGAGTTTCGGCTCCGCGATGTTGCCGAGGAGATCGGCGCTTTTCGCTTCGAGCACGACGTAGCCGTCTTCGTGCGTCGTGAGCCTGAACTTGTGGGCTCGCTCCCACTGCCCTTCGACCCACGCTTCGAGCGCGTCGTGCCGTCCGCCGAGCGCGGACCGGATCGTCGCCAAAAGTTCCGCGAGCGTGTCGTAGGGCGCGTTCCAGATGTCCTCTTCGCGTACGGTGTAGATGTAGCCGCGCTCGCCGTTCGTGTCTTCGAGATGTGCGAACTGCGTCACGAGCGCGCGGGTGTATTGTTCCGGTTGGTCGACGATAATTTCCCGGCGCTTTTCGAAGACGGTGATCCGTTCGCTCGCCGACCGTGCTCTGCCGGCAAACCAGACTTCAGACTCGTCGTCGACGGGGAGACGCTCGATTTCGCGTTCGGATCGCAGTTCCTCGAGCGCTGCCGTCGCCTCCGTCGGAGAACAGCCGACCGTCTCCGCGATCTCCGCCGACGTCACGACGGGTCGCCGTCGCTTTTGTAGGACTTCGTAGAACGTTTCGGCGTCGAGCGTCGCCCCGCCGTCGGGCTGATCGTCCGTCACTACTACCGGTTCGGGACCCGAAGGCAAAAGCGACGCGTCTCGGTCCCGGCGAGGCCGGCAAGTTTTTTCTCCCGGGGTCTGAGTGTTCGGTATGGGCGATTTCGAACTCGATTTACAGACTGCGGAAGGCGAACTCGACGACCCCGATGTGGGCGGCCGAGTCGTCCTCGGCGTTCTCGACGGATCGACGGACCCCGAAAAGTGGATCGACCACGTCGAAAACGACGACGTGTTGGTGTTGAACATCGACGGAGAACTGAACGAACTCGCGGCCGGATTCGCCCGCGAGGTCCGAGATCTCGGCGGCGAACTGATGCACTTCCGGGGCTTTCTCGTCGTCTCTCCACCCGGTCGCGAGATCGATACCGATCGGATCGGATAGCGTTCGACTGTTAGTTCGACCGTTAGTTCGACCGTTAGTTCGACCGTTCGTCACTGTTTAAAAGCGTCAGGTAGTGGCCGTCGGGGTCCCTGATTCGAACGCCGCCGTCGACCGACTCCCGTCTCGTCGATCGATCGGCGACCCCGGCCGCGGTCCGCTCGGGATCTTCCGCACAGACCCCGACATCGACGTGGACGCCCCCTCTGGCGTCCGCGATCCCGAGATGCGGCTCCCACAGTTCGATGTCGAACGCCCCCGTCGTCAGCCGCGTCCGGCGGCGATTCGCCCCGCGGTCGACGATCTCGAACCCGAGATCGGTGTAAAATCCCTCGGCGTCGGGGAGCGATTCGACCTCGAACACGACCTCGAAGATCCCCGAAAGCGTCGGTCGATCGAGCCCTCGAACCTCGTCTGCGCCACCTATCTCGACGCAGTTCCCCACCGGGTCATAAAAGTACAGCGAGCGCATGCTTCCGAAGTCGACCTCTTCGAGCTCGAACGTCTCCTCGAGGCGGTCCCACCAGAGATCGTAGGCGTCCGCTGGACACGAGAGCGCGTAGTGGGTGTGGAGGCCGCCCCGCGGAACGCCGTCGGGCCGTCTGAATCGGAGTTCGGATCCGCCGCCGACGTCGACGGCGATCTCGCGATCCGACTCGGCCACAGTCGACACGCCGAGATGTTCAATATAAAAGGAAGCGACTGATTCGACGTCTTTCGCCTCCAACGCGAGCCACCGACACGCTCCGAGCATACAGTCACTGGGCGACGAGCAGCGATAAAAGTGGAGGTCGCTTCCCGATCGTGGCGAACGTCGCTACGCTCCCCCTCGAATTTATGCCTCGGGATCTCTTATAAACAGTATGCCCTTGAAAGGCTCGGGAGCGACCGAATTGACCGAAATCGATCGCTTCGACGGCGGTGTCGGGTGGATCGCATACCCCGACGAGACGATGGAACGCGCTTCCCACGCCGTCGAGAGCGAGGGCGGGCTGTGGATCGTCGATCCCGTCGACTGTGAGGGACTCGACGATCTCCTCGCGGCGTACGCCGACCCGGCCGGCGTCGTCGTGTCGTTCGATCGACACAAGCGGGACGCTGCGACGATCGCGGCCCGCTACGACGTCCCCGTCTACGTCCCCGAGTGGATGGGCGGCGTCGCCGGGGAGATCGACGCACCCATCGAGCGGTTCGACGGAGAACTCGCCGGCTTCAACGTGATCCGACTCATCGACAACCCGATCTGGCAGGAGGCGGTTCTCTTCGACGGCGAGACGCTTCTCGTTCCGGAGGCGCTCGGGACGGCGTCGTATTTCCGAGCGGGCGGTGAACCGATCGGTGTCCACCCCATGTTACGGATGCTCCCACCGAGGCGGCTCAGAGACCACGATCCCGAACGGGTGTTGGTGGGCCACGGGTCGGGCGTGTTCGAGAACGTCGGCCCGACGATCCGTCGAGCGAGTCGAGAGAGCAGACGGAACGCACCGCGCCTCTACGTGAAGTCGCTCGGTCAGTTTCTCGGTGTTCGATAACGGCGCGTCCCCGACAGCGATTGATTTTTGCGACCGCGATACGCAACACGCGTATGAGAGTTCTGCTTACGAACGACGACGGGATCGACGCCGTCGGAATCCGGGCGATGTACGACCGGCTCTCGGAGTTCGCCGACGTGACTGCTGTCGCACCCGCAAACGATCAAAGCGCCGTCGGGAGACAGCTTTCGAGCACCGTCGAAATGAACGAACACGAACTCGGCTATGCAGTCGAGGGGACCCCCGGTGACTGCGTCGTCGCCGCGCTCGGATCGTTGAACCTCGAACCGGATTTCGTCGTTTCGGGCTGTAACGAGGGCGCGAACCTCGGGGCGTACGTGCTCGGCCGCTCGGGGACCGTCTCGGCCGCCGTCGAGGCCGCCTTTTTCGACGTCCCGGCTATCGCCGTCTCAGCGTATTTCCCGGCGGGTGAGTTCTCGTTCGAGGATTTCACCCCCGAACCGGAGCACTTCGAAGAAGCCGCCCGTGCCGTCGAATATCTAATCGAGCACGCCCCGAACGTCGGCGTCTTCGAGTCGGCTGATTACCTCAACGTGAACGCGCCGATACCGTCCGACTCCAGTCCCGCACGGATGGAGATCACGCGACCCTCCCACGTGTACAAGATGGACGCCAAGCGAGAGGGGAGTTCTATCCGGATTCACGACCGTATCTGGGAGCTCATGGCCGATGGAGCCGTTCCCGATCCGGCCGGCAGCGATAGACGCGCCGTTCTGGAGGGGCGCGTCAGCGTCTCGCCGCTCATGGCCCCGCACACGACCACCGACCACGAGGCGCTCGACGGGCTGGCGGAAGCGTACTGACAATGCTCGATCTCTCGCGACGGGACGTGCTGCAAACCGCCGCTTTCATCGTTGCCGTCAACGCTTTCGGCGCGCTCCCGGCGGTTGTTTTCGGCGCGGATACGGGGTGGTTCGAGCGCCCGGCGCTGTTCCCGCCCGAGATCCTCTTTCCGATCGTCTGGACGGCGCTCTTCACGCTCATGGGTGTCGCGCTGTCGATCGTGTGGCGACGAGGGACGAACCGGTCGGACGTTCGGCTGGCGCTGGGGATCTTTACCGTTCAGTTCGCGCTCAATCTCGCGTGGACGCCGGCCTTTTTCGGGCTGCAAAACCCGGGGCTCGGATTGGCCGTTATCGGTGCGCTCTGGATCGCGATCGTCGCCACGATCGTCGCCTTCGATCGCGTCGACAGACGCGCCGCCGCGCTGCTCGTCCCGTATCTC
>CAYQWI010000026.1:0-11740 GCA_964421165.1 uncultured Natronomonas sp. | reverse complement strand
CGTCGACCCGCCCCCCGAGAGCGTCGTTCGAACGATCGACTCGGTCGGCTTCTCGTTCGACTTGACGCGCAACTCCCGTTGGGTCCCGTCCCCGAAGTGCAACGCCTGCCCGTAGTGAACGCCTTTCTTGAGTTCGATCGGCCGCCACGTCGAATCGATCAACTCGGCGTCGAGCCACTCGGCCATCTGCTCGGCGTTCCCCACGGTCGCAGAGAGCGCGACGACCTGGAGGTTCGGGTTGATGCGGCGCAGCTTCGCGAGCGTCACTTCGAGCGTCGGTCCGCGGTTCGGATCGTTGACGAGATGGACTTCGTCGCTCACCACGCAGTCGAGCTCGTTCACCCACGGCGCGCCGTTTCTGACGAGCGAGTCGACCTTCTCGCTCGTGGCCACGATGATGTCCTTCTCGGCGAGCCACTCGCCCGTCTCCTCGTAGTTCCCGGTCGAAACGCCGATCGAGACGCCGTAGGACTCGAACGCCGAGAACTCCTCGCGCTTCTCGCTCGCGAGCGCGCGAAGCGGAACGATGTAGAGGGCTTTGCCGCCCCGTTCGACGGCTGCCAACATCGCGAGCTGTGCGATGAGCGTCTTCCCGCTCGCGGTCGGAATCGAGGCGACGAGGCTGTCGCCCTCGGCGACCCCCTTCTCGACGGCTTCGGCTTGCGGCGGGTACAGCGATTCGATACCGCCGTCCCGGAGGTGATCTGCGAACCACGGCGGTATCCCGGAAACCTCTGCAACGTCCATTAGCCTCCGGTTGTTCGTCACCGAATGTAAATGGTCGTATCGGCCGACGACGTTCGAAGTTCCGGTATCTGTGAGTCCCGTTCGTTATTTCCATCCCGAATTGTTTTAAACAACGAATCAAATATGTAATAATGCGACCTGCGTTACGTGAAACGTACCCTGGTGGGCGGGGAACACGTGTCCTCCATGTCGATGACGATCCGTCCCTTTTGGATCTCACCGCGGCTTTCCTCGACCGCGAAATCGACGACGTCTCCGTCGTTACCGAAACGTCTCCAACCGCGGCACTGGATCGACTCGCCGACGAATCGTTCGACTGTATCGTTAGCGATTACGATATGCCGGAACGCGACGGGCTGGAGCTTTTCGAAGCGGTTCGAGAGGAGTATCCGGTCATCCCGTTCGTCCTCTATACCGGAAAAGGGAGCGAGGAGATAGCGAGCGAGGCGGTCAACGCCGGCGTGACCGGCTACTTCCAGAAGGGCGGCCCGGATCAACAGCGCCGGCTCGCCAACCGTGTCAAACAGGCCGCAACCGAGTACCACACCAAAATCGAAGCCGACCGGTATTCGACGGTGCTTCGGGCGCTCGATTATCCGATATACGTCGTCGACGAGACGGGAGACTTCTCGTACGTCAACGACGCGTTTCTCGAGTTGACCGGCTACGACCGCGAGGCGGTGATCGGCAGCCCGACCGATCTCATCAAAGACGACGACGCCGTTTCGGAGGCTGAGTCGCAGCTCGGATCGATCCTTTCGAGCGACGGCCCCGACACCGCACAGTTTCAGGTCGACATCGTCCCGAAAGATGGCGACCCGATCCCGTGCCGCGATCATATGGCAGTGCTCCCGTACGAGGGCGAGCAGTTCCGCGGTAGCGTGGGTATCCTCCGGAATATCTGCGAAGAAGCGCGCCGGAAGGAGCGGATCGAACGCAGAGAAACCGAACTCGAACGACAGAACGCGCGGCTCGAACGGTTTGCGAGCATCGTCTCCCACGACCTCCAATCGCCGATAAGCGTCGCGACCGGCCGGGTCGAACTGGCGAAAGGCGACGGTAGCGGCGAGCATCTCGACGCCGCACTCGACGCGCTCGATCGGATCGAGACGATCGTCGACGACACGCTGGCGCTCGCACAACAGGGCGAGACCGTCGGCGAATTCGAGACGGTGTCGCTCTCGTCGCTCTCGTCGGAGTGTTGGCGAACCGCGGACACGGGGGACGCCACGATAGAGCAAGCGGGTGATATCGAACTCCGCGCGGATCCGGATCGTCTCCGAACCCTGCTCGAAAACGTCTTCGTGAACGCCGTCAAACACGGCGGCGAGGACGTGACCGTCGAAATCGGTTCCCTTACGTCGGGGTTCTACGTCGAGGACGACGGCCCCGGAATCCCCGAGGACGAGCGCGAGGCGGTGTTCGACCCCGGCTACACGACGGCGATGGACGGAACCGGGTTCGGTCTGGCGATCGTCGAAGAGATCGCCGACGCACACGGGTGGGCCGTCGAGATAACCGACGGCGAACGCGGCGGCGCACGCTTCGAGATCACCGGCGTTTCCGTGGAGTAGGTGCTCTGCCACGACGTCGTCACGCATTTGACCCCCTCCGCCGAAGAACGCGTATGAAGGTGCGCTTCGACCGCGATACGTGTATCGGAATGTTCCAGTGCGTCGCCGAGTGGGACGCTTTCGAGGAGAATCAAGACGAGGGGAAAGCCGATCTCGACGATTCGGAGGAAATCGAGCCCGATATCTTCGAACGCGAGGTCCCCGACGGTGCCGAACTCGATGCGAAATTCGCCGCACGAACCTGTCCCGTCGACGCGATCGAGATATACGACGACGACGGCGAGCAGATCGTCTGATACGGATTTCGTCGTCTGAAGCGAACCCCGGGGCGATCAGCTGATCTTCTCGTACTGCTCTCGGAGTTTCTCGGCGGCGTCGTCCATCAACTCCGCCTCGTAGTCGTCGAGATCCCATTCGACGACGTCCTCGACGCCCTCGGAGCCGAGTTTGACCGGGACGCCGAAGGCGGTGTCCTCGTAGCCGTACTCGCCGTCCAGAACGAGCGAACCCGGCAGCACCTCGCCGGTGTCGTGCAGGACGGCCTCGACCATGTGAGCGACGCCGGTCGCGGGCCCCCACTGGGTCGCGCCCTTGCGCTCTATGACGTCCATCGCGGACTGCTGGAGGTCGCCGAGGATCTCCTCGCGCTCGTCGGCGTCGAACTCGGGATCCGCACCGTCGACGCGGACTTTCGAGAACACCGGGACCTGGGCGTCGCCGTGCTCGCCGAGAATCGTGGCGTCGACGTTCTTGACCGGGGAGTCGAACCGCTCGGAGAGTACGTATCGAAACCGTGCCGAATCGAGTCGGCCGCCGAAGCCGATGACCTTCCGTCGGTCCCGGTCACCCGACTCATAGAGGTGGCGGTTCAACAGATCGACCGGGTTCGAGGTCGTGATCGAGACGTAGTCGTCGTTGTGCTCGTCGAGCGACGATCCGATGTCCGCCATGATCGGCGCGTTGTCGCCGGCCAGGTCGATCCGGGTCTGCCCCGGCTGGCGAGGGATGCCGGCGGTGATAACGACGACGTCGGATCCCGCCGTGTCCTCGTACTCGCCCTGAACGACGGTCGTGTTCGAATCGTAGGCGACGCCGTGGTTCGTGTCGGCCGCCTGTCCGATCGTCGTCTCCCGCTGGTCCGGGATGTCGACGAAGACGAGTTCGTCCACGATGTCGCGTAACGCGAGGTTGTACCCTGCGGCAGCGCCGACGGTTCCCGCGGCCCCGATGATGCTAACCTTAGCCATAATCGTTCGAAAACGGGCGTGGAAGCCGATTAACTCTTGTCTTTTTTCGCAACGAGAGATTCTACTGTTTATACTAGCCTCAGGGTTCGTACACCACTTTTTAACATTGCGTCGAACCCGATAACGTCAACCCACGTATCCGATCGAACGATCGACCCTTGGCTTTTCGATGAACGTCCCGAGACCTGCTCTCCGCGACGGCCCGACGGGGAATCAGCTAATCGGCCGTAACCGATAGGATTTCACACGTCCGGCCCGTTCGCCCGGTAATGACCGACGACATCGTCGTCCGCGGTGCCGCCGAACACAACCTGAAGGATATCGACGTATCCATCCCCCGCGAGGCGTTCACCGTCGTGACCGGTCTCTCGGGATCGGGCAAATCGTCGCTCGCGTTCGAAACCGTCTACGCGGAGGGGCAGCGCCGCTACATCGAGTCGCTCAGCGCGTACGCTCGGAACTTCCTCGGGCAGATGGACAAACCGCAGGTCGAAAACGTCGAGGGGCTGTCGCCGGCTATCTCGATCGACCAGAAAAACGCCGCCAACAACCCTCGTTCGACGGTCGGGACCGTCACCGAACTCCACGATTACCTCCGATTGCTGTACGCTCGCGTCGGAACGCCGCACTGTCCGGACTGCGGCCGGGAGGTCGGCGAACAGAGCGCCCAGCAGATGGTTCGACGGCTTCTCGATCTCCCCGACGGGACCCGCGCGAAGCTCTGTGCGCCCGTCATTCGCGATCAGAAGGGGGCCTTCGAGGACCGGTTCGACGAGTTCGTGAGCGAGGGGTACACCCGGGTCGAGGTCGACGGCGAGGAGTTCGATCTCTCGATCGATCGGCCGACCCTCGACGAGAACTACGATCACACCGTCGATATCGTCGTCGACCGGGTGAAACTGGCCGACGAGGCCCGCTCGCGGATCACGGATTCCGTCGAGACGGCGCTCGAGGAGGCCGACGGTGTTTTGAAAGTCGTCTTCCCCGATCCGCCCGAAGACGCGGATATCGGCGGCTCCGAAGCGCGAAGTACGGGCGATCTCGCGGGTGAACGCGAGGCGCAAAGCGCCTCGAATGGCGCGAGCGGGGAGCGAAGCGACCCGCGAGCGGACGACCGACTGGTCGTCGAGTTCTCCGAGGAACTCGCCTGTACGCACTGCGGGATCGACCTCCCGGAGATCGAGACCCGTTCGTTCTCGTTTAACTCCCCGCACGGGGCCTGCCCGGACTGTGAGGGGATCGGCGAAACGAAAGAGGTCGACGAGGAGTTCGTGATCAAAGACCCCGACAAGCCGATCAAAAACGTCTTCGAGCCGTGGAGCTACAATCGATCGTACTACAGAACCCGCCTCGACAGCGTCGCCGCCCACTTCGGCGTGAGCGTCGAGACGCCCTTCTCGGATCTCGACGAGGACGTACAGCGGCAGTTCCTCTACGGCACCGACGAAGAGGTCGTCTTCGAGCGCCGGACGAAAAACGGCACCCGACGGAAACAAAAGCGCTTCGAGGGCGTCATCCCGAACCTCGATCGCCGGTACGTCGAGACGGACTCGGAAAGCACCCGCGAACACATCGAGGATTACATGGCGACGACGACCTGCCCCTCGTGTGAGGGGACCCGGCTCAAACCCGAATCGCGCGCCGTCCTCGTGGCCGGCACGTCGATCACCGAGGTCAACCGGCTCTCGATCGGGGACGCGCTGGAGCACTTCGAGACCCTCGATGCCGACCTCGACGAGCGCGAGCGGACGATTGCCGAGGAGATCCTAAAGGAGATCCGCGCCCGCCTCGGATTCATGGAGGAGGTCGGGCTGGAGTACCTGACGCTCGATCGGGAGGCCTCGACCCTTTCGGGCGGCGAGAGCCAGCGCATCCGGCTCGCGACGCAGGTCGGCTCCGGACTCGTGGGCGTGCTGTACGTCCTCGACGAGCCGTCGATCGGGCTCCACCAGCGCGACAACGACCGACTCCTCGACACGCTCGAAGGGCTCAGAGACCTCGGAAACACGCTCGTCGTCGTCGAACACGACGAGGAGACGATGTGGCGCGCGGACAACGTCATCGACATGGGCCCCGGCCCCGGAAAGCGGGGCGGCGAAGTGGTCGCGAACGGGAGCGTCGAGGACGTGATGAACGCGGACGGTTCCATCACCGGGGCGTATCTCGCCGGCGAACGGGCGATTTCGGTCCCCGAGACGCGGCGCGACCCGGACGGTTACCTGACCGTCCGCGGCGCTCGCCAGCACAATCTCGCGGACCTCGATGTCTCCTTCCCGCTCGGCTGTTTCACCGCGATCACGGGCGTCTCCGGCTCCGGAAAATCGACGCTCCTTCACGAGATCCTTTATAAGGGGTTGGTCAAGCGGATGAACGACACCGACGTGTTCCCCGGCGACCACGACGACATCGAGGGGATCGAGAACGTCGAAACCGTCCGGCTCATCGACCAGTCGCCGATCGGACGGACGCCGCGGTCGAACCCCGCGACCTACACCAACGTCTTCGATCACATCCGCGAGCTGTTCGCCGAGACGAAGCTCTCGAAACAGCGCGGATACAAAAAGGGCCGCTTCTCGTTCAACGTCAAGGGCGGTCGCTGTGAGTCCTGTGGCGGGCAAGGGACCGTCAAGATCGATATGAACTTCCTCTCGGACGTGTACGTCCCCTGCGAGGAGTGCGACGGGGCCAGATACAACGACGAGACGCTCGAAGTCACGTATAAAGGCGCGACGATCGCCGACGTGCTCGACATGGAAGTCGACGAGGCTTACGAGTTCTTCGAAGGCCACAGCGGCCTCCGACGGCGGCTCGAACTGCTCCAAGACGTCGGGTTGGGGTATATGCGTCTCGGCCAGCCCTCGACGACGCTTTCGGGCGGAGAGGCCCAGCGGATCAAACTCGCCGAGGAGCTCGGCAAGCGCGACACCGGGGAGACGCTGTATCTCCTCGACGAACCGACGACCGGCCTCCACAGCGAGGACGAGCGCAAACTCATCGACGTGCTCCATCGACTCACCGACGACGGCAACACGATCGTCGTCGTCGAACACGAACTCGATCTCGTAAAGAACGCAGACCACATCATCGATCTCGGTCCCGAGGGCGGCGAGGGGGGCGGCGAGCTCGTCGCCGAGGGAACGCCGGAGGCGGTCGCCCGGATCGACGAGTCCCACACTGGGCGGTACCTCCGCGATCACCTCCCCGCGGTCGATATCGAGGGGCCGCGAGCCGGCGGCCGCCGGGCCGCAGGCGACGACTGAAGCGGCTATTCGTCAGCCCCAGTGACCGAGCACGTGGATCGCGCCGACGACCGCGGCACCGCCGATCGCATGTCTGGCCCCGACCGGCGGCGCGAGACTTACTCCGAACGGCCCGTCCCCCTCGTCCGGTGAGTCCTCCGATCCCGTCGGTTCTTCGATTTCGTCGTCGGCTTCGTCCTCGCCGTCGCCGACCTCGTCTCCGCCATCATCGCTCCCGGATCCCTCATCGTCCCGTTCGGTGTCCGCCTCCTCGACGAGAAGCCGCCCAGACGCCTCATCGTCGTCTGTCGTAACCGTATAGTCGTACTCGCCCGGTTCGAGCGTCGCAGCGTCGATGTCGAACTCGGCCGTCGTGCGGTCGCCGCCTTCGAGGGCAACGCTTCGGTCGCCAACCGATTCGCCGTCGAGTGTCAGTTCGACCGTCTGGCTGTCGGCGATGACACCGCCGTTATCGACGGTCACGACGATTCGTTCCGATTCGCCGTCGGAAACGGTCGTGCGATCCGGATGCTCGGCGATCCGATACTCGACGAGTTCGTCGCGTGCGTCGACGATCCGTGCGGCTCGCTTGTCCACGAGCCGCTGATCGGCGTAAAACTCGACCTCGATCGCCTCGTTCGGTTCGAACGCCGAGAAATCGCGGGTCACGTTGAACGTCCCGTTCGAGTCGATCTCCACCGGTTCGCTCGAAATCCGTGTCGAGTTCGTTCGGTTCTCCGCGACGAGTTGGATCGTCGTCTCCGTTCCGGGCGCGAGATTCGTCTCCCCCGAAAGCGTGCCGTTCTCGGCGTTCCGAACGATCGGCCGGTCGTCGCCGTCGAGAGGGTCGTACTCGACGGTCGATTCTTCGATCGTGACGTCGCGCGTTTCCGTCCTGTTCGTCGCATCGCTGTCGGCGTACGGGAAATGCGGCGGCGCGCCGTTCGGATCGAGCGCGTCGTGGTCGACCGTCTCGAACCAGTTCGGTTCCCCGGTCGAGTTGTAGCCGACTCGGAACCGGAACTCGTCTCCCGGCCGAGGCTCCCTGTCGAACGGGCCCGCTTCGCGCGTGTCGACGACGAGATAGTAGCGTTCGACGTACCGCGCGCTGTCGTCCTCTCGTTGTTGCCCGGGAAGGAGATACAGTTCGCCGTCGCTCGCCCCGTCGATATCCAACTCGGTAACGCGTTCGTTCGCGCCCGGATTCGTCTGTTCGCCGTCGATTCTGAGTCCGTCGGGGAACTCGAGCAGCGTTGCGAGCGTCGAGGGGTCGACGCCCTCACCGTTCGATCCCATCCGGTCGGCCAGCCACGAGACGACGCCGGTGATCCCTCGCGCTTCGATCTCGAAGACGAGCCGATCGCCCTTCGCGACCGTTCGGCGCTCTGTCAACTCGTCGGTCAGTTCCGCGATCTCCTCCGGATCGTCGATCGCGTTCGCGCTCCCGGACGGCGCGACGTACGTCGTCACGTTTCCGAACCTGTCGGTGTCGGTGATGAGGAGGTTCGATCGGTCGAGCGGGCGCTCGAAGTCGGGAACGCCGTCGTCTCTGACGACGATCGATCCGTCGGATCCGGCGACGAGTCGGTACCGGTCCGGCTGTAGCGGTCGGGGGAGCGGATCGATACCGATCTCCGATTGAAACGCCTCTATATCGTCGGCTTCGCCCTCGAACGTCACGTCGTCGAAGGCCTCGTCGCCCGGATCCTGGAGGTAACTCGTCACCGACTCGTCGTCGGTGTCGTACACGTCCTCGCTCGGGACGTTCGTTCCGAGCAATCGCGTGTTGAGACGGATCGTCGCGTCACCTTCCACGTGGAGTATATCGAAGTAGTTCGAGAGCGTCCGGCCGTCGCCCGTCCTGTCGCCGCCGATCATCACGTAGCCGTCGTCGGTGTCTTCGAACGAGATGTCGACTTCGACGATCTCACCGGCTTGCGTTTCGAAGACGTCGCTCCCGAACTCGGCATCGACCTCGCGTTCCTCGACGGCGACGGACGTCGCGTCGCTCGCATTCGTGTCCGCCGCTTCGAACTCGAACTCGTACGTTGCGGCCGACACCGGTTCGAACGTCATCGGGACCTCCGCTCCCGCGGTCACGTCTTCGATTCGGATCGTCGTCTCCGACCCGTCGACTCGCTCGATGTCGGCGTTCTCGTCGCCCTCGAACACGTCGAACAGTTCGTCGGCGGTCAGCTCCGGTGACGTGACGTTCACGTCGAACGCGGTGGTCCGAAGCGGCGAGTCGAACTCCACGGTCGTTTCGGCACCGTCGCCGACGCTGTCGAGTTCGGTCTCCTCGTGGCTCGCTTCCAGCTGATGGGGCTGGATGCGGAAGGCGTTCGCTTCGACCGGAGCGATCTCGTCTTGGTTGTACACGACGTACCAACCGGCTTCGAGTGACTCTTCGGACGTGTCGACTGTGGCCGTCGATCCGGCGTGATCGACCGACGCGATCGGATCGCCGAGCTGTTCGTCCTCGACGTCGAACTCGAAGAGCGTATAGCTCGCTCCCGGAGTCAGGTTCGTCGCCGTCACCGTCTGATTCCGGAAGACGAACTCGGTCGACGGCGGGAACCGCTCCTCGCCGTCGACCTCGTAGGAGAGCCGTTTCAGCGTTATCTCGGCGCTCGCCGTTGACGATCCGTCCGCGTCGGCGATCTCGGCGACGATCTCGTGTTCCGCTCCGTCGAGCGACGATTCCAACGGGTGGTCGAGCGTCGTCTCGATCTCGGCGCTGAGATCGATGATCGCCTCGTCGGTGTCGTTGACTTCGAACGTCGTCACCGCGCCGTTCGTTTCGCTGTCGACGAGTTCGACGCCGCTCGTTTTGATCTCGATCTCCGGGGTCGATTCGATCGCGTCTTCACCCCACTCGGAGAGGTCGATCGAGACCGTCGCCGGCCCGTCCGTCGTGTCGATATCGGTTGCCTCGATCGATATCGCGTGTTCGTCCTCGATGCCGATCCACGATTCCTCGTCCGCTACGGTCAGATCGTCGTCGTCGAACGTCGGTGCCCCCGCCGTCGGTACGGTAGCGATGACGGTGAGACAGACGAGTATGCAAAAGATCCCGACAGCGACGCGGACACTCGGAGCTCTCGGAGGGCGCAGCGCGAATCCGGGGATCCGGACTGACGAGGGTAGCGTCGACATGCGGCCGTCTACCGACTCTTCAGCGCGTTCATTTAAGAACGATCGGGGGAAGTCAGTTTTCGAAGGTGAGTCGAACCGGGCCTTGATGTACCCCGGTACGGTATCTCGGAACGACCATGCCGTCGTGTGACAACTGTGGGGCCGATCTCGGGGAGTCGTTCCGATTCTGTCCGGGGTGTGCGACCCCACAGACCGACGAGGCGCGCCGGCGGCTGAACGATTATATCGATCAGCGTGCACAGAAGCAGTCTTCGGCGACGGGCGGCGAAAACGACCTCCAACGCCGGCTTCGATACGCTATCGGGTACGTCGCCGTCGTTGCGGGGTTGACGACGGTTCTGTCCGGTTCGGGCGTCTTCTTCCTCCTCGCCGGGCTATTGGTCCTGCCACCGGTACAGCGAACGATCGAAGCCCGCCTCGGCCGGCAACTGGGTACTCGGCCGACGGCCGTCGGCGCCGCCGCGTTGATCGCCGTCGGTGCGATTCTGCTCGTCGTCGTCTAACCCGGATCGAACAATCGCATGCAGATAACGAATCTCGACATCCTCGCAACGGTGATCGGGGCCGTCGCCGTCATCTTCTCCGGCTTCGTCCTCGCACACTCCCCGTGGGGCGGCGTCGCGCTGTTCGGTGGCGGAGCGGTGGCGCTTTCGACCCCGCTTTTCCGCGATGGACACGCGGGAGTCGTCCCGATCGCGTGGATCGTTTTTGTGTCGCTTATCGCCGTCGGACTCGCCGGATTCCTCGTCGGATTCGGCGTCTTCGACGCGCCCGAGGTACAGGCCGACGCCGACGCGACGCTTCACGACGCGAACACCGACGACGCCACCGTCCTCGTCACGGGATCGGTGCGAAACGTCGGCGACGCTCCGGCCGACGCCGTCACGGTGACCGTCCGGTTGTACGACGCCGACGGCGACGAGCTGGATCGGAACGCCGTTCGGCTTCGACACGTTGCCGTCGGTTCCGAACAGCAGTTTTACGCTCGATTCGAGGACAGCAGCGAGCTGTCGTCGTTCGATACCGCCGAGATCGAAACGGCGATTGAGTAGCCGCCGCCGATAATTCCTTTTCACCGCCCCTTCGGGCCTGTAAACTTATTCCGGTGGAGCCTGAGTGACCGATATGGAACTCGTCGATATCGGATTCGTTCTCGCCGGCCTGGTGCTCGTGTTCTTCGGAGCCGCGCTGTCGGTGTACGCCACCGCGTTACTCGGCTTCATTATCGGTGCCGGCGGCGTGTACGTCGTCGCGCCGCAGCTTCTGGGGACCGTCGGTGCCGGCGGCCCGGTCGCGTTCATCGGGGCCGTCGCCGTCGGCGGGCTGTTGGGTGCCGCCCTGGCGTACGTCGCCCTCTCGTTTGCGACGGCGATCCCGGCGTTCGTCGTCGGTGCGTATCTCGGACTGTACGTCATCACGCCGATCTTCACCGAGGGCGGACTCGTCCGGTATCTCGTGATGATACTGGGCGGGGTCGTCGGTGCCGCCCTCGCCGTGACGCTCACGAAGTTCACGCTGATGTTCATCACCGCGTTCGTCGGGGGAGCGTTCGCCTCCCGATCGATCACGCTCGCCGACCTCACGGCCGTCCGGGACACGGTCTCGCTCGATCCGATCCTCTTCGATCCGCTCGGGACGGCCGACGTGGCCGGGATCGGCGTCCCGCTGTTCGGCGTCCTGTTCGCTCTCGGCGTTCTGTCACAGATCGGCCTGTTTAAACTCGGCTGGGTCGCGCGATTGGCGACCGTCCTGCCCGGCGTCGGCCGAGTGCTCGGAA
>CAYQWI010000025.1:1093-12755 GCA_964421165.1 uncultured Natronomonas sp. | reverse complement strand
CAACGAGATTGTTTGCACCAATGTCCAGAGCGGCCGTCTCTGCGGCCAGTGGAGTCTCCCGTGTCTCCGCAGAAACAGTCACGGGTTGCGAAGCTCGGAAGGTGCAATCAGTCTCGTCGTACCACAGCTCGAGTCGCCCCTGATCGTCGTGATCGGGCCAGTTCGGTTCTCCACCAATCTCCAGCCGAAGGCGGCTTTTCGGGCTGTTGTGTTCGTCGCGGAGTTCTTGCCCGACGACGATCTCAAGGCGGGAACGGTCGTCCCATTCGACAGAGTAGGCGTCCTTGCGAATGACGCCCTTCAGCACACGCCCGTCGTCTTCGTTGCCACGGAATCCCGGTGGTTCGGGGTGTTCTGTGACTGACGTGTTCGATTCGTCGTGATACGCCTTCTTGTTCTCGAAGAACCCGCGCCACGCTTCGCTGTTTGTTCGCCTGACAGTTTGGGCGGTGGAGGCACCAAGAACGTCTTTGTACTTGCCTTCGAGTCGGCCTGTATCGGTGTCCCACACACCACCCTCGAAGCCGTCTTCGTCGTTGTACCGCATGAGGCGGTGGTAGTTAATCTCGTTCCAGAGAGCGGCGGAAGCGTCCAACAGATCCCGTAGCACTTGCTCTCCGGCCTCAGAGAGCGGTCGCACGGCAAATGTGTTGGTTCGCTTCATGCCAGCAGACAGTACAACCCGCCGGAAAATAACTGCCGGCCATCCAGAGTGAAAGTAAAACTGTCGTTGAGAGTGAGAGACTCAGGACCAAGAGTAACGCGACGGTTTCTTCCCGAAGTGTACACGGTTCACGCCCGCCGTGAACAGCGTGGCGTCGAGACGCCACGAGCAGACGGCGGGATTCTCTCGCTGAATGAAAATAGCCGACAGCGACGGTCGTCGCATCGATCGAAAGGAGCGCTTCTTTGTCTTCGAAGGATATACGACCGGTATGAGCGATTGGTCAGTCCACTCGATCCCCGACTGCTCGGATAAAACGGCCGTTATAACAGGCGCGAACAGCGGCCTCGGTTTCGAGGCGACGGCCGAACTCGCCCGAAACGGTGCACGCGTCGTGATGGCCTGCCGCAACATCGACCGAGGCGAATCAGCGCGCGAAGAGATCGAAGAAGCCGTCGAAAACGCATCGCTGTCCGTCCGAGAGCTCGATCTCGCGTCGCTCGATTCCGTCCGATCGTTCGCGGAGTCGGTCACCGAGTCGTTCGACCGGATCGATATACTCTGTAACAACGCCGGGATTATGGCGGTGCCGTGGTCGGAGACCGAAGACGGCTTCGAGACGCAGTTCGGCGTCAACCATCTCGGTCACTTCGCGCTCACGGGACAACTTCTCGGAACGCTCGCGGCCGCCCCGGAACCGCGAGTCGTCACCCAAAGCAGCAAGATGCACGTCAGCGGGGAGATCGACTTCGACGATCCACACGGGAAAGAGAGCTACAGCCGGTGGGAAGCGTACGCCCAGAGCAAACTCGCGAACGTGCTGTTCGCCTACGAGCTCGACCGCCGGTACGGTGACACGGTGACGAGCGTCGCGTGCCATCCCGGCTGGGCGGCGACGAACCTCCAGCGACGCGCGCCCGAACAGATGGGATCTCGCCTCCGAATCGCCCTGATGAAGCTCGCGAACCGGCTCATTGCGCAGTCGGCCGAGAAGGGAGCGCTGCCGATGCTGTACGCGGCGACCGCATCCGACGTCGAAGGGGGCGAGTACATCGGTCCGGAC
Organism: uncultured Natronomonas sp.; assembly: GCA_964421165.1. GTDB lineage: Archaea > Halobacteriota > Halobacteria > Halobacteriales > Haloarculaceae > Natronomonas. The sequence goes on along the minus strand of CAYQWI010000025.1, from coordinate 11,028 downwards.
GGTCGGTTTCAGATTCAAGGACAGCCGGAAAAACAGGAGTCCAGTTCGCGCTCGTACGACGAAGAGACCGCAGCCCAGCTCTGGGAGCTCTCGAAGGAACAGACCGGCGTCGAATACGACGGGATCGAGATCGAAGCGTAGCGGCGGCTACACGCCCTCGAGAAGCCGTCGGAGCTGTTCGGGCGGAACCGCACCGCGGGCCGTGTGCCCGTCGGCGACGAACGTCGGCACGCCGGTGATCCGCTGACGGGCTGCCGCGTCGAAAGCGTCCTCGATCGCCTCGGCAGTGTCTTCGTCTGCGAGCGTTTCGTCAACGAAGCCGTCCGGAAGCCCCGTCTCGGCGGCGAGATCGGACAGCACGGCTTCGTCCTCGATATCGCGTCCCGCTTCCCACAGCGCGTCGAAAACGGTGCGATGAAACGCGTCGAACGAGTCGGGTCGCTCACTCTGAATCCGCCATGCGACCCGTTGGGCCGAGAGGGAGTCGATGTCGCGTGCGAGTTCTTGGGACATCTCGGCATCGTATCGATCGGCCAGACGCCGGACGTTTTGTCTCGCCTCGTCGAAGTACGCCTCGTCCTTACCGTCGTCGGCCGAGTGATCGATCGTCCCGTCCGGACGGCGCTTGCTCCGTCGCAGATCGAACGGATGCCACGCCGTCGAGATCGGCCCCTCGCGCGTCTCGCGATACCGATCGAGCGACGCGTAGCCGAGATAGCAGAACGGACAGACGTAGTCGGCATACACCGTGAGATCGGGAGCGGATTGTCGAGCCATACCGGTGTTCGGAACCGAGGGGACGAAAGCGCATCGACGGTGCGGAGCGAATGCGCACAGCCGCCGGGAAACGCTTTTTTATCGGCCGTGGGTTTATCGGGTATGGACCCGCTTGAGGGTGAAGCGTCGTCGCCCGTCGAATACGAACCCGTCAGTGTCAAAGACGTGCTGGTCGAGATGAAAGACACGGCGGAGCTGCTGATCGATCTCTCCTATTCGGCGGTGCTCCACCGAAACAGCGACCTCGCCGAGGACGTGCTGCGGCTCGAAGAGCGGATGGACGTACTCGAGATGCGGGCACGGATGAGCCTCCTCATGGCCGCCAGAAGCCCCGACGACGCCGAACAGCTCGCACCGGTTCTCAGCATCGTCGCCGCCGCGGATCAGATCAGCGACGCGGCGGGCGATATCGCGAAGATCGTTCTCGAAGACATCCGGGTGCCCGAGGCGATGCGGACGGCCCTTCCGGACGCTGTCGAGACGCTCGTCCGAAGCGTCGTCTCTCCCGAGTCACCGTACGCCGGCCGGACGCTGAAGGATATCGATCTCGAATCCGAGACGGGGGTTCGGGTGATCGCGCTGCGTCGCGGCGACGAGTGGCTGTTGAACCCCGGTCCGGAGACGAAAATCAACGCCGACGACGTCGCGCTGCTTCGCGGGCCGGACTCGGAGATCGGAGCGGTCTATCGATCGTTGACCGATACCGAGTACGAACCGCCGGAAGCGACCGATCCGGGGATCGAAGATCTCGAACGCGCGGTCGATACGATCGTCCACATGAAGAACCTCTCCGAGCTCGCGGTCGATCTCGCCTACAGCAGCGTTCTCTTCGACAGCGAAGAGCTCGCCGAGGAGGTTCAGAATCTCGAAGTCGAGGTCGACGCGCTCGAATCGCGCTTCGAGGCGTGGGTTCTCCGGGCCGCAGCGGAAGCGGAAGATCCCGTCGCACTCCGGGGATTGATACATCTCGGAACCAGCACCGAAGCGATAAGCGACGCGGCGGTCGACATCAGCGAGGGCGTATTGCGAGACATCGAAGTCCATCCCGTCGTCGGAATGGCCGTCCAGGAGAGCGACGAGATACTTACTCGTGTCGAGGTCGAATCGGGAAGCAAACTCGACGGAACGCCGATTTCGTCGGGGGTCCCCGACGCCGACGTGACGATGTCGGTGATCGCCATCCGTCGGCCGGAAGAGGGGTGGCTCTTGGTCGCGGATTCGGACGCGGAACTTCGGACGAGCGATGTCGTGATCGCGAAGGGAACCAGAACGGCAGCCGAACAGTTCGAAGAGCTGGCGAAAGCCTGATCGGATCGAACGAGCGAGTTTCTAGATCGGAATCGGCGTCGGGAAGTCCAGCACGATCCCCGATATCGTGATGAAGATGATCATTCCGAAGACGTCGACGATGTTCGTCACGATCGGGATCGTCGTATCGTCCGGGTCGATTCCGAGCCGATAGGAACCGTACGTCGCGCCGATGCTGAACAGGACCGCGACGACGGCGAGCGACATCCCGCTACTCAGCGAGATGACGAGCAGGTCGACGAGGCCGAGCCTCGCGTCGATGATTCCGCCGATGAGCCATGCGCCGACCGCGAGCACCGTGAAAATCGTCGCGGCGAGCGCGAATATCGCGGCGATGTTGGCCCACAAAACCGTGTCCCGGACATCGAACTCCGTGGTTCCGAGGTGGAGTCGGGTCGTGAGTCTCGACGAGAGGATCGCGCCGAGATTACCGCCCATATCCACCATCGTCGGCACCATCACGGCCAACAGAACGAACTCCTCTAAGTTCTCCTCGGCGCTTTCGAGGACGAGGCCGGCGAAGAGGACGATGATCGATAACACGACGAGCAGAGGGAACATGTTGGAGACGATCGTCTTCGTCTGCCAGCTGCCCAGCGAGCCGGAGGGGACGACCATCAAGCGATCACCTCGACGACGACGATGGCGATGAACAGGAACAACATCCCGAAGATGTCACCGAGCGTCGTGACGATGGGGCCGACGAGGTTGTCCGGATCGTATCCGAGTTTGTAGCCGGCGAAGATCAGCGCCAGGAGTCCGAAGATGAGTACGACCGACGTCAACACGCCCGAGATGAGCATGATCCCGACGAGTTCGCTCAGTGCAGCGACGTCCCAGCCGGGTAGCAGCGTCAGCGCGATCCAGGTTATCACGCCGATCGAAAGCGAGATCCCGATACCGTTGATGAACGACGCGAGAACCGCGTTCACCAGCCGCTCGTTGTACTCGAATCGGGGCTGAATCAGCCCCTGATGGAGGCCGCTCGCGATGCGACCGCCCAGCGCGCCGTAGACGTTCCCCCGGGTCGCAAGAAACACCGGAACCATCACCAAAATCCCGGGGAAGCGGGCCACGCTTTCGAGTATCTGTTCGAGAACGAGTCCCGCGAAAAGCCCCCCGAACAGCGCGATCACCAAAACCGGAAGCGCCTCCCGATAAATAGACCAGAACCCCTCCCGGAAGCTCATATCAGGTAGTGTTCCAGTTTCAGGTTAAATCTACCGACTACCGACACGTTCTCCGGACCGGCGATCGTCGGGGTCCGAATCACGAGGAGACTCTCAGGGCCACCCGGAGTGATCGTCGTCTTCGTCGTCCGGCTCGCCACTGTGGAGTCGCCAGCCCGCCGTCTCTGCGGCCTCCTCGATCGGTCTGAACTCCCAGTCGTGTCGTTCCGCGACCGGCCGGAGCGACTCGTCCGTCGAGACGAAGATGAACCGATCCGCGGCGTGTTCGGGCTGGTGTCTGATCTTCGCGAGGCTCTCCTCTCGGTTTCGCGGCCCGGGCAGGAAGTCGGGACTGAGGCCGTAGTCGCGGGCGCGTTTTCGAACCAGATGCGTCGGCTCGTCGCTCACGATCCCGAGATGATCGGTCCACCGCTGTGTATCGCGGATCACGCCCGACGGATCGGCGAGCCGTTCTAACGCCGCCAGCTCGAACGCGAGCGTGATCGTCTCCGCGCCGTCGTCAGCCATACGCGAGAGTTGGTCGACGGGCCGAAAACGGTGTCGGTCGCCCGCCGCTCCGGTGGGTATTTCACCGACGAGACGCACGTCCGGGTATGGACGAGGCGCTGGGACCGCCGCCGGAGATGGCCGAAAAGGCCGACGAACTCACCCCGATGCTGTCGCAGTATCTCGAACTGTGCGAGCGCTACGACGACGCTGTCGTCCTCTTTCAGGTCGGCGACTTCTACGAGACGTTCTGCTCGGCCGCCGAAACGACGGCCCGAATCCTCGAGATCACGCTGACCCAGCGGGAAGATTCGACGGGTACCTATCCGATGGCCGGCATTCCGATCGACAACGCCGAATCGTACATCGAGACGCTTTTGGAAGCTGGCTTTCGGGTCGCCGTCGCGGATCAAGTCGAAGATCCGGACGAGACGTCCGGACTGGTGGATCGAGCCGTCACGAGAGTCGTCACGCCCGGAACGCTGACCGAGGCGGAACTCCTCTCGAACGACGCGAACAACTTCGTCGCCTGCCTGACCGACGGCTACGGGCTCGCGCTGCTCGACGTTTCGACCGGTGATTTCTACGCGACGAAACTGGATCGACTCGAAGCGGTCGAAGACGAGTTAGAGCGGTTCGATCCCGCCGAAGCGATCGTCGGTCCCGACGCCCCGACGGAACCGTTCGGGCGGGATTGTATGGTCACACCGTACGAGCGATCGGCCTTCGAACTCGAAGCCGCCCGCGAGAACGTTTCCTCGTATTTCGGCGATACATCCATCGCGGACGATTCCGAAGTGAGAGCCTGCGGCGCGTTGCTCGCCTACGCCGAGTACGCTCGCGGAGCGAGAACCGACGGCGAAACGGGGCGGCTGGAGTATCTCAACCACCTCACTCGATACGACCCTCGCGAATACATGCTCCTGGACGCGGTCGCGCTGCGTTCGCTCGAAGTGTTCGAACCGAGGCACGTTCACGGATTGGCGGGAGCCGCGCTCGTCGAAACGCTCGACGAGACCGCGAGCGCGCTCGGCGGCCGACGGCTCCGGGACTGGCTCCGGCGGCCGCTGCTCGATCACGAGCGGATCGAAGCAAGATACGACGCCGTCGACGGGTTACGCCGTCGCGTCGGCGACCGGGAGCGGGCGATCGAATCTCTCGCCGACGTGTACGATCTCGAACGGCTCGTCTCCCGCGTCTCTCGTGGCCGCGCGGACGCCCGCGATCTGCGGTCGCTCGAGTCGACGCTGTCGGTCGTACCGGAGATTCGAGACGCCATCGCGGACGCGAGCGACGACAGCGAGCTGCTGGCGGAGATCGGATCCCAGCTCGACGACTGCCCCGAGGTTCGAACGCTCATCGACCGTTCGATCGCCGAATCGCCCCCCATCGAGATCACGGACGGCGGCGTCATTCGGGACGGATACGACGAAGCGCTCGACGAGCTCCGCCGAACCGAACGGGAGGGGAAGGCCTGGATCGACGATCTCGAAGCCGACGAGCGCGAGCGAACCGGGATCGAGTCGCTGAAAGTCGGGCACAACTCGGTTCACGGCTACTACATCGAGGTGACCGACCCGAACCTCGATTCGGTTCCCGACGACTACCACCGGCGACAGACGCTGAAGAACGCCGAACGCTTCTACACTCCGGAGCTGAAAGAGAGAGAGGACGAGATCGTTCGCGCCGGCGAGCGAGCCGACACCCGCGAGTACGAGCTATTTAAAGAGGTCAGAAGCGAGGTCGCCGAAGCGACCGAACGGATCCAGACGACGGCCGACGCGCTCGCCCGGCTGGACGCGCTCTGTTCGCTTTCGACCGTCGCCGCCCAATACGATTACTGTCGTCCCGAGATCGACTGCGACGGGGTTCGAATCGACGGCGGGCGTCATCCGGTCGTCGAGCGGACCGAGGAAACGTTCGTCCCCAATCCGACCGACCTCTCGACGGAGCGACCCATGGGAGTCATCACCGGACCGAACATGTCCGGGAAATCGACCTACATGCGACAGGTCGCGCTGATCTGTGTACTCGCACAGATCGGTAGCTTCGTTCCGGCACAGAGTGCGGCGCTTCCGATCGTCGATCGGGTGTTCACCCGCGTCGGTGCGTCGGACGACATCGCCGGCGGTCGATCGACGTTTATGGTCGAGATGACCGAACTCGCGACCATCCTCGAGAACGCCGACGAGAACTCGCTCGTCGTTCTCGACGAGGTCGGGCGCGGAACCTCGACGCGGGACGGCTACGCCATCGCGCAGGCGGCGACCGAATACCTCCACGACGAGATCGGTTGCTACGTGCTCTTTGCGACGCACCATCACGAACTGACGGACGTGGTCTCCGCTCTCGCGGGAGCCGACAACTACCACTTCTCGGCCGTCCGGACGTCCGACGGCGTTGAGTTCGAACATGATCTCCGGGAGGGAGCGGCTGAAGCCTCCTACGGCGTCGAAGTCGCCGGGATGGCCGGCGTTCCCGCTCCCGTCGTCGATCGAGCGGATCGGTTGCTCGGAGAGAGCAGCACGGGCTCGGAGAGCGATATCGCTCGCGGAGATCGCACAATCGCGACCGCGTCCACCGACGGCGGTCGTGAGGCGATACTCGCCGAACTCGCCGCGGTCGATCTCGCGGAGACGACGCCGCTGGAGGCGTTGAACGTGCTTTCCCGACTGCAGTCGAAGCTCGAGTAGGCGACGGCTATTTTATCATTGGGGGTGCATACTCCGGCCGTGACGACGCTCCTGGACGAGCTTTCGGGCTACGAGTTCGAAGACGCGGTCGCCTCGCTGTTTCGCGAGCTCGGCTACGAGGACGTGGCGGTCGCGACCCGCGTCGCCGACGAGGGACGCGATATCACGATGTACGACGGGGAGACGGCCTACGTCGTCGAGTGCAAACACACCGGAACGGTCTCTCGACCCGTCGTCCAGAAGCTCCACTCCGCCGTTGCAACCTACGACTACGACGGGCCGAAGCGCGGAATGGTCGTCACTTCCGGTCGGCTCACGAGCCCCGCCGAGGAGTACGCCGAGCGGCTCCGCGAGAACGGCGACCCGCACCCGATCGAGCTGATCGACGGGCGCGATATCAGAGAGCTGGGCGAATCGGTCGGGATGGACCTGTACAACGGGCGTATCGAGATCGTCTGTGAGGAGACACTATCAGTCTGTGAACCGACCGTGGTGCTCGACGACGTCTTCGACGATATCGAGAACGCCCCGCCGCGATCGACGTTGACCGATCCCGACACCGACGTCACCTACCGACCGATAGTCGACGTGGAAGCGACCACGCGCGCGACGTTCGAGACGAGCGTCGGCGTCATCCACCGTCTCGATCGCCGGGATCGGCTCGCCATCGACGCCGATCCGAACGGGTCGCGGGTGGCGCACGAGAACGTCTCCAGACTGCTCGATGGCGGAACGACCTCGCTTTCGGCGGCACGATCCAGCTACGGCGGCGACGCGATACGCTTCGGACGAACCGAAGCCGAGTACCGCGAGTGGATCAAAGACCGACTCTGCGATCGACTCGAAACGGCGGTGTCGTACACGGGCGACAACAACGTCACGTACACCCGGACGTGCCGACCGTCCCCGAGCGACGTGTCGCTTCGAACCGTTCGCCCGCTGTACGTTCCTCGCGTCAGGACGGCCGTCGAAACCGGCGAATACGTTCACGAATACGAGTACGATTCAGGCGGAGATCGGTACGCCACGCGAACGGATCGAATCCGACGCTGCGTCCACTGCAGTGTCTCCGGATCGAACGAGACCTACACCCACTGTGAGAACTGCGGATCGATCAGCTGTGAGACGCACACTGAAACCGAACGGCTCACGAGCGAACCGATCTGTACCGGCTGTTCGGTCACGGAATCGTTCTTTTTCGCGGAGAAGCACTTCTTCGACGAGGAGAATCTCCGGACGTTCCGAGCGGAGTACGAATCGATGCCCTTCTACCGGAAAGCGCTCGAGAATCCCTGGCTGGTCGCGGGGATCGGTATCGCGCTATTCCTGTTGCTCCTGTTGCTCGTTGGGAGTTTCATATAGCAACAGTCCGTGTATCACTCTCGAGGCGTCAGCGAAACGAACTCGAGGCCCCGTTCGGCGAGAAGCGCCTTCGCGCGCTCGGTGATCGACGGAGCGACGAGCACGCCGCGAATCTCGGCGTCGGCGTGCAGATCACGTTCGAGCGCCTCGACGTAGCGGTTCAGCTGCCCGACGGCGTCCGGTCCGACGCGCCGTCGTTTCAGCTCCAGGACGACTGTGCGGCCGTCGCTGTCCTCACCGTAGATGTCGACCGCACCGGCCGGCGTCTCCCGCTCGGTGACGAGCGGCGTAAAGCCCGCCTCGACGAGGTCGGGAGCTTCGAGGATGCGCCGTTTCAAGTCCGCTTCCGTCCCGACGAGATCGATCGATTCCCCGTCCGTGAGATCGAAGGCAGCGGCGTGAACGACGTTCGAAAACGCGACTACGAGTCGTTCGTCGGGCGACGTCCGAGTGCTTTCGAGGACGAAGGCGTTCGCCTCGACGCGACACTCGTGGGTACAGCCCGGCGGCTGCCAGTTGACCGGCTTCTGCCCCTCGTCGGTGTGAACGAGCGCCGTCCCGTCGGGTTTCAACATGACGTGGCGATCCCCCGGTCCCAGTTCCGATTTTGCACGTCCCTCGTACTCGACCGTACAGCGGCCGAACATCGTCACGAGCGACTCCCGGTCGATGGCGTCGGATACGAACGACGCCGCACGCGCAGGCGTCGGGGACGACACCGTCTGCGGCGATCGGTCAGCGTTCTCCGTCACGGCCCACGGTAGTGCCGTCCGAGAGTTAAACGCCGCGTTCGCCGACGGACGGCAACGCGAAAGTTCACAAGCGACGGAGCCGTACCTGAGAATCAACGACCGACGGGCGGACACCATCGGCGGCGAACACATATGAGCGAGCAACCCGATCCCGGCTGTACGCTGTGTGAACTCCCGACCAGAGGGGTCGATATCACCGACGACGACGGCAACGAGTTCTGCTGTCAGGGATGTCTCGACGTGTACGAGACGCTGGGAGAGATCGACGACGTCGACGCCGAGGACATCAGAGGACGCGTCGATTCGAAAGCGGACGACGCCGAGGTCGGCGAGACGGACACACCCCTTCCGGAGACGCACGATCGGACGTTCCTCGAAGTCCGCGGGATGTACTGTGCGACCTGTGAAGCGTTCATCGAGACGGTCGCACTCGAAGTCGAGGGGGTGAGCGCTGTGAGCGTCAGCTACGTGACCGAGACGGTCCGGGTCGACCACGATCCCGATATCGTGTCCGTCTCGGAGTTGTGCGAGGCGATTTCGGGGCTCGGATACACCGCATTCCCGCGCGAGGACGCCTACAGCCAGCGGCAGGCGGATCACATGGAAACGGTTCGGGTCGCCGTCGGCGTTCTCGTCGGCATGGCGGTCATGCTGCAGTACATCACGATCATCTATCCGACGTATTTCGACGGGCTGTTTTACGACGAGCGGACGGCGCAGTTTCTGGCCGACGCGATGGCCCACCAAAGCGGGACCTACTTTTTCATCCTCATCGCCGTGTTGACGACGATCGTTCTGCTCGTCACCGGAAAGCCGATCCTTCGCGGGGCGTACGTCGCGATCCGGACGCGGACACCGAACATGGACCTCCTTGTCACCATCGCGGCAGTAAGCGCCTACCTGTACAGCACGCTGGCGATCATCGTCGTCGATCGGCCGCACCTGTACTACGACGTGACCGTCGCGATCATCGTCGTTGTCACCGTCGGCAACTACTACGAATCGAGCCTGAAACGACGCGCGACGGAGCGGCTCTCGGAGCTTACCTCCGTCCAGGTCGACGAAGCGCGTCGACTCCGGGACGACGGAACGGCCGAGGAAGTCGCGCTCGAGGCGCTCGAAGCTGGCGATGAGGTCGTCGTCCGGAAAGGCGAGCGAATTCCCGTAGATGGGATCGTTTCGGACGGCGAAGCCGCCGTCGACGAGTCAGTGATCACCGGCGAGTCGTTGCCGGTCTCCAAACGCGGCGGCGACCGCGTCGTCGGCGGATCGATCGTCACGAACGGCGCGATAACGATCGCCGTCGACGAGCACGCGACGAGCAGCCTCGATCGCATCACCGAGCTCGTCTGGGACCTTCAGAGTTC
>CAYQWI010000025.1:0-1083 GCA_964421165.1 uncultured Natronomonas sp. | reverse complement strand
AAGCTCGCGACCATTTTCGTCCCGCTCGTGCTCATCCTCGCTGTCGTCGTAACGGCGATCTATCTCGGCCTCGGGGCCGGTATCGCCGCGGCCTTGCTCGTCGGGTTGACGGTCCTCATCGTCTCGTGCCCGTGCGCACTCGGACTCGCGACGCCGTTGGCGGTCGCCGCCGGGATTCGCGACGCGCTGAAACGGCGGATCGTCGTCTTCGACGAGACCGTCTTCGAGCGGATTCGGGACGCCGACACCGTCGTCTTCGATAAGACCGGAACGCTCACGACCGGCCGGATGGGGGTAATATCGGCCGACGTTTCGGGCGGTCTGTTGGCAGATGCCGCGCTCCTCGAACGCCGATCGGCCCATCCGGTCGGGGAGGCGATCGCCGCGCTGGCGGACGGGTCGAGCGCGACCGGATCCGACGAAGGCGAGTTCGTTTCGGACGGCGGATCGATCGAGCGAAGAACCCTCGAGAAGGTCGCCGGAAGCGAAGCGACCGAAGAGACTCGGGCGGCGGTCGAGTCGTTCGAAAGCCACGATAACGGCGTTTCCGGCGTCGTAAACGGCCGCGAGACCGTCGTCGGCCACCCTGATCTGTTCGCCGAACTCGGGTGGGACGTCCCGGAGGCGGTGGCGATGACGGCGCGGGAAGCGAGAGACGTCGGACGCGTCCCAGTCGTCGTCGGCCGCGAGGGAGTCGCGGAGGGAATCGTCGTCGTCGGTGACGAGCTCCGGGCCGAGTGGGAGGAAACGCTGGGTTCGCTCGCCGACAGGGGCGTCGAGGTCGTCGTGTTGACCGGCGACGACGCCCGAGCCGCGTCGGTTTTTCGAGAGCACGACGCCGTCGACCGCGTGTTCGCCGGCGTGCCGCCCGAAGGGAAAGCCGAAGCCGTCGCTCGCCTGGCCGAGCGCGGCGAGACGGTCATGGTCGGCGACGGGACAAACGACGCACCCGCGCTCGCGAGAGCGGATCTCGGAATCGCGCTGGGCGGCGGTACGGCGATGGCCGTCGACGCCGCCGACGTCGCGATCGTCGACGACGACCTCCGGTCCGTCGAGACGGTTTTCGAACTGTCGAACGCGGCC
>CAYQWI010000024.1:0-12953 GCA_964421165.1 uncultured Natronomonas sp. | reverse complement strand
CGCATTTGTATCGTATGGTAGCGATACAATCGTCGACGCGACGACGTAGTGATCGGCCGATATGACTGGTTCGGACGCGGGATTCCGCGACGACAGCGCCGCGGTTCGAGCCGACTGTGTGTCGTTCCTTCGATCCGAGGTCACCGACGCGGACGCCGACGGCGTCGTGGTCGGGTTGAGCGGCGGGCTCGATTCAACGGTCGTCGCCACACTGGCCGTCGAGGCGTTGGGCCCTGATCGGGTCTATGGCCTCGTTCTCCCGAGCAGTAAGATCGGTTCGAGGAGCGCACGGGACGCCGAAGCGATCGCCGAAGCGCTCGATATCGACTCCGATACGATCCACCTCCAGCCGCTTTTGATGTGCGTCGGCGATATGACCCCCATCTATACGGATCTTCACGGCGATCCGATCGTTCGTAACAACCTCGTCGCCCGGTTACGGATGACGATGCTGTATCTCGCAGCGAACACCACGGAACGCCTCGTCGTCGGCTCGACGACCCGAACGGAGCTGCTGCTCGGTTCCTTTGTCAAACACGGCGACAGTGCGGCCGATCTGTTGCCCCTCGGCAGGCTGTACCGAACCGAAGTCGAGGCACTCGCCGAGGAACTCGACGTCCCGTCGTTCGCTACTGAATCGCCGCCCCGAACCGGTGTCTTCCCCGGTCGATTCGACCGGCACGAGCTCGACATCCCTTCCGAGACGATCGATGCGATTCTGTCTCATTTTATCGAGGGGACAACCGATCTCGATTCGATTCGGACCGAGCTCGATCGTGATGTCGATCTTGAAACCGTCGAACGAATCCGACGGCATTATCGAGCGACGGCGGGCGAGCGGCGGCTGCCGGCGATCGGTCCTTGATCGGAATAGCTGCGCGCCTCTCCTGTAGCGGCAGCGACTGCGATGTTACCAGTGTGCGCGACTCACGATCACTCTTTGTAAGTGATATCGGTGATTATTTATATATGTCTTCGGACGCCACCTCCGTCGCCGTACTGAGCCTCCACGACAGTAAGGAGTCGAAGGCGATCTGTAACGCCGTCGAGGCGCTCGGCCACGACCCCGAGTGGCTTCGTGAGTCGAACACGGTCGTTCACATGGCCGATGGGGAGGTTCGTCTCCACCCCGATGTCGACGTGGTCGCAAACCGAATGTTGCTCTCGAATACGGACCAGCCGTCCGAACACATCGGCGTCGCGGAAACGGTGGCGGCGCTACGCCCGACGCTCAACGACCCCCACGCGACGGCGCTGGCGTCCCACAAGATCGCCAGCGCGACGCGGCTCGTTCGGGCCGGCCTTCCCGTCCCCGAGACGGTCTTCGCGCTGAGTGGCGACCATCTCAACCGGTATCGAGGTCGGTTCGGCTCCGAGGCGGTGTATAAAACCGCGATCGGAACCCACGGCGGGGGGGCGTGGAAAGTCAAAACGAGTGACCCACTCAGCCCCATGGTCGGTCAGCGGCGGGCGTTCTTACAGGAACTCGTCGGACTGGATGACCAAACGCCGCGAGACGTACGAGTCTACGTCGTCGACGGTTCGGTCGTCGGTGCGATGACTCGATACGCGACGGAGTCAGATTGGCGAACGAACGTCTCGCGTGGTGGGTCGGTCGAAGACGCCACCGAATCGCTCCCCGATCGGGTGACCGAGATTGCGTGTGAGGCCTCGGTGGTGTTGGGATTGGATTATGCGGGCGTCGACCTGATCGAGGGGGCCGACGGGTGGTACATCCTCGAAGTGAATCCGACCGCGGGGTTTCGGGGTCTGTACGCCGCTACCGGAGTTAGTCCGGCCCCCTACATCGCGAAACTCGCCATCGAGCGGGGCGGTGGCTCGGTCGACGACGCGCTCGTTTCCGACCTGTCGGCGACGTTGGACGACTCCACCCCTTCGTGCATGCCGATGAAAGAGCCGACAGCGTCCGACGAACCGGTGGTCATCGGGCTCACGGAGCAGGTCGTCGTCAACGGGACGAGGGGGAATCGAACCGTTATCGGGAGATGCGATACGGGCGCAGCTCGAACTGTTGTCGATCTCGGAGTCGCCGCCGACATCGGTGCGGGACCGATCCATACCCTCAGTCGTACGGACCGATCCGGCCGATCCAGGCCGGTCGTCGACCTCGTTCTCGGGATCGGCGGGATCCAACACACTGTCGAGGCACATCTCGAGGATCGATCCCGGATGGACCATCCGCTGGTACTCGGACGCGACGTGCTGAAGCACTACCAACTCGACGTGAGTCGACGCATCGAGACTGGTTCGTCGTTCGACCCGGGCGACGGTAACGACGAGTGATCGTCGCTAGATCGCGCAGGTTTCCTCGTATTCGACCTCGTGGATCGATTCGATCCCGCCGTCGCCACAGATCGGACAGTCAGAGCGTGGTTCGATCCGAATCTCTTCGAACGACATGTCGGCGGCGTCGTAAAAGAGCATTCGGCCGTCGAGCGTCTCGCCGTAGTCCAGACAGAGCTTTATCGCTTCGGTCGCCTGGATGCAGCCGACGGTGCCGGGTAGCACGCCCAATACCCCCGCCGTCGCACAGTCGGGAACGGTTCCGGGTTCGGGCGCTTCGGGGAACAGACACCGATAGCACGGACCGCCCTCGTTCGCCTCGAACGTCGTGATCTGGCCCTCGAAACGAAGGATCGCGCCGTGAGCGAAGGGCGTCCCCGAGAGCGTGCAGGCGTCGTTGACGAGATACCGCGTCGCGAAGTTGTCAGAGCCGTCGACGACGATGTCGTATGCTCCGAGGAGCTCTTCGATGTTGTCAGCGTTTACGCGTGTCTCGTGGGTTCGAACGGTCACGTCCGGGTTCTGCCGCTCGATGAACTCGCGCGCCGAGTCGACTTTCGGCCGTCCGACGTCGTCCTCGGCGTGGATAACCTGCCGCTGGAGGTTCGATCGTTCGACCACGTCGTCGTCGGCGATCCCGATCGTGCCGACGCCGGCGGCCGCGAGATACTGCAAAATTGGCGAACCCAGACCGCCTGCGCCGATACAGAGAACCTCTGAATCGAGCAGTCGTTTCTGTCCGGCCGGACCGATCTCGTCCATGATGATGTGTCTGGAGTACCGATCGAGCTGGTCGGCGTCGAGCGAAAGATCCGACATACCGGCATGTTGAACGGCGACGTATAAATCGACGTGGGTGTTGCCGATACAGGATCGATCAACCGTAGATTGCGTACAGGCGGTGTTTCATACGGATCGGCGAACCGTCCACCGCGCTCTCGCCTCGGCGGTTCGCCGTCGATCAGTCAGCTCACGAGTCGTCTGGTTCCGTCTCGGTATATATACCCTCGGACGATCGCTGTCAGGCTTCGTCGTCGAACTCCAGTGCGACGGAGTTCATGCAGAATCGCTGCCCGGTCGGTTCGGGGCCGTCCTCGAAGACGTGCCCGAGGTGGCCCTCACACCGCGCGCAGACGACCTCGGTTCGGATCATGCCGTGACTCCTGTCCTCGCGCAACTCGACGGCCCCGTCCTTCGCGTCGTAAAAGGAGGGCCACCCCGAGTTCGAGTCGAACTTCGTCTCCGAATCGAACAGTTCGGCCCCGCACCCGGCACACCGATACATTCCGTCGTCGGATTTCCCGAGATACTCACCGGAGAACTTCGGCTCCGTCCCCTGTTCGCGGAGGATTCGGTACTCCTCGTCGGTCAGGACGTCTCGCCACTCGGCGTCCGTTTTCGGGATCTCGCGTTCCATACCGGGCGTTCGGTCTCCAGCGGCTTTGCCGTTGTGCAAGCGGGAGACCGATGCCGCAAGGTCAAAGAGCGTCCCGATGGTTCGTCCGGGTATGCGCACCGAACAGGAGATCAGAGACCGGATCGCCGAACTCGAATCGAAGTACGACGACTACGATCCGCCGTCGTCCGAGTTCGAAGACACCGCGGAAGTCGCTATCCTGCGGGCGATCGAGGAACTCGAGTGGGTTCTCGAAGAGTACGACGATGCGGCGGGCTTTACGACGTCCTGACCCCCCTATTCAAATCCCTCGGGCCCGAACGGTCGGTATGCCCGAATCCCAGACCGCGACGGTCGGCGGCGGCTGCTTTTGGTGTATCGAATCCGTGATAAAAGAGCTCCGCGGCGTCGACTCCGTCACGTCGGGGTACGCCGGCGGCCACGTCGACGATCCGAGCTACGAGGCCGTCTGTACCGGCGAGACCGGCCACGCGGAGGTCGTCCAGATCGAGTTCGAGCCGGACGTGATCGGCTATCGCGATCTGCTCGAAGTGTTTTTCACCATCCACAACCCGACGACGCTGAACCGCCAAGGTCCCGACGTGGGGAGCCAGTACCGGTCGATCGTTCTCTATCACGACGACGAGCAGCGACAAACAATCGAGGCGGTGATCGGGGACGTTCAGCCGCTGTACGACGATGAGATCGTCACCGAAGTCGAACCGCTGGATACGTTTTACCCGGCCGAGGAGTACCACCAGGACTACTTCGAGAAAAACCCCGACGACACCTACTGCACGGTCAACATCAATCCCAAACTCTCGAAGCTTCGGGAGAAACACGCCGGACTGATGGTCGAATGACGGCTTTCGGCTTGAAGTAGGCGTCACCGTACTGCGATCTCAGCGGTTGCGACACGGGAGTATCTCTTTATATCATCGCTTGAATACTGTGTATATGTACGATCGAATACTGCTGCCAACGGACGGAAGTCGAGGCAACACCCTCGCCGTCGATCAGGCTCTCGAACTCGCCGAAACGACCGGTGCGGACCTCCACGTCTTCTTCGTCGTCGAAGACCTCGCCTACGCGCCCGAGATGATGGACGGACAGGTCCAAGCGAAGCTCCGACAGATCGGCGAGAACGCGATCGAAGATATCCGCGAACGGGCCGACGAGCTGGGCGTTCACCTCGAAACGGCGATCGAAGACGGAATCCCGCACCGCGAGATCCTCGCCTACGCCGATGACAACGACTGTGATCTCATCGTGATGGGCACCCACGGCCGGAGTGGGCTGGATCGCTATCTCCTCGGCAGCGTCACCGAACGCGTCGTTCGAACGTCTGATATACCGGTTCTTACCGTTCGCGTGAGCGAAGACGGGTGATCCTCGTCGTTCATCGATATCCGAACGCCCGGAGGGAAGCGCTGCCGGCGTAGACGGCGACCACGGCGGCCAACACGGCGACGAGTAGATACGGTATCGATGTCGTCACGCCGTAGACCGTCGCGGCGAGCGCGCCGAAGGCCGCGACCGCGGTCAGCCAGATGAAACCGAGTCCGACGAGCGCCCCTCGAATACTGACGATCCCGTCGGCCGTCTCGGCGGTCGCCGTCGCTTCGTCCGGCACGTTCGATTCGCGGGGGTCGTCGTCCATACCGAAACCGGGCATCGAACGCCGATAAATCCCGCTGTCCGCCGATACCTTATTAGCGACGCGTGCGCCCATCGACTGTATGCCCGAACTCTCCGTCTCCGAAGCGCAACGTGAGCGTTTCGAGGAGATCCGAGCCGAACTCGAAACGGTGTACGTCGGCGAGTACGGTACGGTCACACAGCACGATGCTTTCCAGTATCTGCTGGATACGTACACGCCGCCGGACGCCGAGGACGAGTCCGACCTGTCGAGCGAGATAGAGCGCCTGACCGCGATAAATGGTGTCGGCGAGGCGACCGCGGAAGCGATGATCGCTGCCGGTTTTCCGACCGTCGAACACGTTGGAAACGCCGACCCGGACGCACTAGCCGAAATAAAGGGAATCAGTCGCGAGCAGGCCACCGATATCACCGACGCGGCCGACACACTCGAATCGGATGAGGGCGGCGAATCGGACGACGATACCAACGAAGGGACCGAACGTAGCGCGTCCGATTCCAGCGACGACACCGATTCGCCCGAAGACACCCTTCAGCAGGCGATGAGCTTACTCGACGCTCACGACGACCGGTGGCGTGAATCGAACGGCGACGAACCCTACGAGGTCGATCTGCCGGACGGCTCGACCGAAGCCGTCCGGACGAAAGACGACATCAAGCGTCTCATCTTCAAACACTGGCGATAACCGCGCCGGTGCGATCATCTCGGGGACGGAACGTCGCCGCTCGATCGTCGCTCCTGGATGATCGTCATCGCCGTCACGAGGTCGGATCGGGTGACCAATCCCGCGAGCGAGCCCGTATCGTCGGTGACGAGCAGTCGGCCGACGTTCCCACTCGCCAGCCGTTGCATCGCCTCCATCGCTTCGGTATCCGTGTTTACCGTCTCTAAATCCGTACTCATCACGTCCGAAACTCTCACCGTGTCACGACGGTCCGGCTCGACGTCGCGAATGTCGTCGAGTGCGATGATCCCGACGAGTTCGCCGCGATCGACGACCGGATATCCGGTGTGACGCTCGCGGAACATCCGATCGAGCACGTCGGCGAGCGTCCGATCCGATTCGACGGTTTGAACCTCCCTCCCCGGTGTCATCACGTCCCCGACGCTGACGCCCTCGAACGCCGCTTGGAGCACCGTTTGTCGCCCCTCGGCCGCCGCGGCGATGTAGATGAAGAAGGCGACTGCGACGAGAAACAGGTTGAACACGAGCAGGCCGAACAGCCCCAACACGAACGCGAAGAACTTGCCGATCGAGACGGCGAGTTGTGTCGCCTCCGCGTGCGGCCTGTTTCGACCGAGCAGCGCCCGAAGCACCCTTCCGCCGTCGAGCGGGAACGCCGGGATCATGTTGAATATCGCGAGGACGATGTTCAAAAGCGCGAGATAGCCGAGAACGAACTGGATCGAATCGAGCCAGACGACGCCGAACGCCAGATAGCAGCCGATTCCGAGGGCGACGCTGACGACCGGACCGCCGATCGCGATCCAGAACTCGTGGTTCCACTGAGTGGGCTGTTCTTCGGGCCGGGCGACGCCGCCGAGCAACCACAGCGTGATCGATTCCATCTCGTATCCGTAGTACCGCGCGACAGCGGCGTGACCCAGCTCGTGGAGCAAGACGCAGACGAACAGGCCGACGGCCGCCGCGAACCCGAGAATCCACGGCATTAGACCCTCGGTCAGCACGTCGACGTCGAGATCCGTGCCGAACCCCTGATTGAGCGCGACCGTGACCTCGCCCATGCCGCTGGCGATGAGATACGCCAATACGGGAAGAATCAACAAGAGCGTGATATCGAGCTTGATCGGAATTCCCGCGATGGAGCCGACGCGAAACCCTTTGAACATGTCCGATACGTCGGCGAGTGTAATAAAGAAGGTTTCCCGAACGACGGGGAAAATCGCGAACCGCACGTTTCTTACCCGGGTGCCGCGTTCTCGTCACCACATGGACGAGACCGTCTTGCTCACCGGGGCCAAGGGATCGGTCGGGACGGCTATTCGCGAGGGGTTGGCCGACGAGTACGAGTGGCGGTATCTGTTTCACAATCCGCCGCCGTTCGACCCGGATCACCCGTCTCTCATCGGCGACGTGAACGACGAAGCACTCGTCGCCGAGGCCTGTGAGGGCGTCGGCGCGATCATTCATCTGGCCGGTGATCCCCGACGCGACGCCCCCTGGGACTCCGTCCTCGAAAACAACATTCACGGGACGAAAGTGCTCTACGACGCCGCCGTCGAGGCGGACGTCGAGAAGTTCATTTTCGCCTCTTCGAACCACGCGGTCGGCCACTTCGAGACGGAGCGGGAACCGGATCTCTACCGGGTCGACGACGAATTTCGACTCGACGGCACCGAACTCCCCCGTCCCGGAAACCACTACGGGATCTCGAAGGCGACCGGCGAGATCATCGGGCGATACTACCACGACGAGTACGGTATCGACGTGTGTAACATCCGGATCGGCAACCTGACGCGGAACCACCCGCCGATCGACTACGAGCGCGGGCAGGCGATGTGGCTCTCCTATCGCGACTGCGCCCACATTCACGACCGCGCGCTACAGGCGGAGTACGACTACGAGATCGTCTACGGCATCTCCGATAACGATCGCAAGTACTACTCTTTGGAACGCGCCAAGGAGGTGCTCGGCTACGACCCGATGGACAACTCCGCCGAGTGGGACGGCGACGAGAAGACCGCGTGACACCCCGGCCGCTATTTAAATAGCCCATCGACATCGGACTCTCGCGCTTGCCGCCGCTCGACGTGTTCTCGCAGGCGCTGTCGGACCACCGGATCCGATTCGCTTATACAATCGAGCGTCAGCGTCACGAACGGACTCGACTCGTGTCCGCTTCGTATATCCGATTCGGCGTACTCGACGGCTCTCATAAGCACGTTGTCGCCGTTCGTTTCCGCGACCGCTTCGGCCGCGACGAGGAGTTCTCTCGGTGTGAGTTTATACGGGTCGATCGCCTCGCCGTCGAATCGGAGATCGGGCGGTGTTTCGCGCTCTCCGAGAGCGGGTTCGGCCGCGAGTCGTTCGAGCCAAGTGACGAGCGGATCGACCGCGACGGCGAACCCATCGCATTCATTTACGTACCCGATCGCGCTCTCGGCGAGTCCGACGGCTCCCGTCTCGTTGCCGACGCGGGACTTATAAACCGCGGCGGTCGCCTGAATGAGTCCTTGGATACAGTCGTCGCGCTCGCCTGCGGGCGCTTCGAGCCATAGCTCTTCGAGCGGTTCGTGCGCCGCGAGATAGTGGCCCGTATTGTACAGGGCGATCCCCGCTCGCAGGCGATTCATGTGTTCGCTTTCGTCTCCGTATATAAGGGCCTTCGCCGATCACCCGGTCAGTATCCCCAGTTGAATATTCGATTAAGCGAGATGATGGCGACGATCGACAACAGCAAAAATCCGAGAAACGCGAGCGTCGCGATCCACCCCTGAAAATCCGAGAGCACGCCGATCACGCCCGACCCGGACGCGGCGATGACCATATACACCGTTCGGACCAGTCCGAACCCGGCGTTTTGCTCCTTTTCAGTCATCTCTTGGAGGAACCGTGGCATCAACGCGGCACCGAAGCTCATCGCCACGCCCAACAGCAGCACTGCGGCGACGATCACAGAGAGGTTCGGAGCGATCACCAGGAGGCCGACCCCAACCGAGCCGACGAACATACAGCCCGCGATCGTCGTATCGTAGCCGATCCGGTCGCCGACTGCGCCGACGATTACCTGTCCGGGGGCCTGCGCGACGAAGTACAGCGCGAACACCACGCCGGCCATCGTCGTCGATTGCCCGTGGTACTCGACGAGAAACGTGGGCAAAAACGAGGCCAGCCCTTGCCAGGAGAACTCGCCGACGATGGCGAGGACGACGGTGAACGCGATCGCCGGCCGCGAGAGAAGCTCGATCGCGGGATCGAACGCGAACCGACTCCGTAGCGGCTCGTCCGGCCGCTTCGGCTCGGTCGGTCTGACTTTCCACGCGAACAGCGCGACGGTCGGGATCCCGATCACCGCGACGAAGCCGACCGCGTATCGCCATCCGTAGGTGGTCCCGATCCACGCCGCCGCGACTGGCGCAACCAGCCCGGCGACGGTCCCGCCGTTGTTGTGGATCCCGACCGCGGTTCCGACGCGGTCGTACGTCCCCGCGAGAAGCGATGTCGCGACGCTGTAGTGCAGTCCGGCGAACCCGCCGAGAAGCACTGTACCGAGGAAAAAGGCCGCGAAGATCGGCGCGGCGGCGATGAACAGGCCGAACGCGACCGTCCCGCCGACCGCGGCTAAAATGATCAACCGCTCACCGTAGCGGTCGGCGAGCACGCCGCTCGGATACTGCGCCAGCCCGTAGGCGAGCCACATTCCCGATAGCGCGATTCCGATGACGGCGTTCGAGACGGCGAACTCGTCAGTGATGGCGGGGATGACCGGACTGATCGCGAGCCGTCCGACCATCGTCACGAAGAACGCAAGCGTGCACAGCGTGAGAACGGTGTCCCGATAGCGCCAACGCATCGTCTCTATGTTTGCTCTGGACGACCGCCCTAGTAACTACTTTCGTTTGGCGTCTGGCTGCGTGAAAACGTGTCACAAATATTTATGGTCCGCTCCCCGGAAACGCCGGCATGGACATCCGAACCGGCTTCCTCCTTTTTATTCTCGTCATCCTCGGCGCAGTCAGCACGCTGCTCGTCCTCCCGCTGTTACAGTACGTGCTAGCTGCGGGGCTTCTCGCGTTCGTTCTCTTTCCCCTCCACGAGTGGCTCGCGCGCCGGCGGTTCGAGGTTCGCGGCTACGGATTTATCATCGGCCCCCGGATCTCGGCGGGGATCGTGACCGCGTTCGCGATCGTCGCTGCGATCGTGCCGGTGTTAGCCCTCTCGATCGTCTTGCTGCGGACGATTCGATCCTTCATCCAGAATCTCGACGAATCCGTGGTCATCGAAGCGATTCGGGATCTCCTCTTCGAATTCGGTATGGACGATGTCGATTCGATCGAGCTCCAGGAGTATCTCCTCTCGGAACTGGAACAGCTCATCGAATCGATCGTCAATACGGCCCTTCAGGAAGCGCTTCGGTTGTTAAACGTGAGCATCCGGGTCGGCATTGGCCTCCTCGTTTTGCTCTTTCTGTTGTATTACTTTCTCCTTGACGGCCGACGACTGATCGCGTGGCTCGGCACGACCGCACCGCTGGATGCGACGGTTCGCCGGAAGCTCTTCGACGAAGTCGACAGCGTCACCCGCGCAGTCATGAAAAGTCACGTCTTCGTCGCGGTGGTCGAGGGCGTTCTCGGCGGGATCGGATTATATCTGCTCGGCGTTCCGAACGTCGCGTTCTGGACGGTCGTGATGATCGTCGTCTCGTTCCTCCCCGCTATCGGTATCTGGCTGGTCTGGGCTCCGGCGGTCGGGTACCTTCTCATCATCGGCCAGCCGGGACACGCGCTCGTTCTGTTGTTCTACGGGATCGCCGTGCTATCGGTCGTCGATAACTACCTTCGCGCCGTTTTGGTCGACCGCGATACGGGCGTCCACTCCGCGGTCGTTCTCGTCGGCGTCATCGGCGGGATCTACCTGTTCGGTATCTTGGGGCTGTTCCTCGGTCCGGTGTTACTCGCGGTATTTAAAGCCGCGATCGAAGTTTTCGCCGAGGTGTACGTCCCGGAAGCTGACTCCCGTTGACGCTCGCCTGCCGAAGCGGGAACGTACTGACAGCGGGTCGCTCCGCTCGCGGCGTTGCGTCGGCAGAAACGTCCTGACGGAGTCCTGTGTGAACGAAGTGAGCACAGGGCACGTCAGGAGATTTGAACTCGCCGAGAGGTTCCGGGCGTGCGGCGCTTCGCGCCGGTCCGGGCTGCCACTCGTCTGCTCAAATCTCCGGGGACGTTTTCGGTTCTCGCGGACTCCTCGCTACGCTCGTCGTCGTTGAGAACCAAAAACGTCCTGACGGAGATTTGAACTCCGGTCCCTGGCTCCGCAAGCCAAGAGGATAGTCCACTACCCTACCAGGACTCACGTATTCGTACCCGGGTTCGACGTATAGGGGTTACGGTTCGACGGCCCGTCGGCCGAGGGTATTTAACCGATGACGGAACCACTCGGCGTATGCCACGACGATCGACCGCATCGCACGCACCGAAGCGACACCGACAACGCTTTTCCGGAGGCCGTGTTTGCCATCTGTAGCAATGGGCGCCATCGAGGACATTTACGCCGACCTCGACGCCGACGTCTCCGAGGAGGAGTTCCGTGAGGCCGTCGAGGCGAAGGTCGAACAGATGGGGGGACTCGCGGACGAGGAAACCGCCGCGATGTTGATCGCCCACGATCTCGACGGCGGCGAGGTCGAGACGATCGCCGACATCGAACCCGGGTTGGAGGAAGTGAAGTTCCTCGGGAAGGTGATGAGCGTGGGCGAGTTGCGGACGTTCGAGCGCGAGGACGCCGACGACGGCCACGTGCTGAATCTCGAAGTCGCCGACGAGTCCGGGAGCGTTCGGGTCGCGCTGTGGGACGAGGACGCGACCGCGGCCGACGAGGAGATCGATCCCGGGGAGGTCTTCCGGATCAAGGGTCGGCCGAAGGACGGCTACAACGGCGTCGAGGTGAGCGCGGATCGCCTCGAACCGGACGAGGAGGCCGAAATCGATGTCGAAGCCGGCGGTCGCGTGACAGCCGACTCGCTGTCGATGGGGCAGTCCGACGTGAACTTGCGGGGCGTCGTGCTCGATACCGCCTCCGTTCGAACGTTCGATCGGGACGACGGCACCGAAGGTCGGGTGTCGAACCTGACGCTGGGTGACGAAACCGGGCGCGTTCGGGTGACGCTGTGGGACGAACAGGCCGACGCTGCCGAGGAGCTCGCGACCGGCCAAAGCGTCGAGGTCATCGACGGCTACGTCCGCGAGCGAGACGACTCGTTGGAGCTTCACGTCGGCTCTCGGAGCGAGATCGACGAACTGGACGAGGCTGTAGAATTCATCCCGCAGGCGACCGATATCGACAATATCGAGATCGGGCAGACGGTCGACATCGCCGGCGTCGTTCGGTCGGCGGATCCGAAACGGACGTTCGATCGGGACGACGGGAGCGAGGGGCAGGTCCGAAACGTCCGCGTGCAGGACACGACCGGTGATATCCGAGTCGCGTTGTGGGGCGAGAAAGCCGACACCGATCTGGGACCGGGAGACGAGGTGTTCTGTGCCGACGTGGAGATACAGGAGGGCTGGCAGGACGACCTGGAGGCGTCCGCCGGGTGGCAGTCGACGGTCGCCATCATCGACGGTGCGGAACCGGAGCGCGGGTCCGACTCCGCCGGCTTAGACCAGTTCACTGACGGCGCTCCCGCGACGAGCGAATCGACGACTGACGGCGGGGCTGACGGGGATTCGGACGCGGCGGACGTCGAGGAGACGTTCACCGGGACGGTCGTCCAGCCCGGCGATCCGGTGATTCTCGATAGCGGCGACGAGACGCTCCGCGTTGAAACCGACGCTGACGTACACCTCGGCCAGGAAGTGACAGTCCGCGGCGTACGCGACGGTGACACCTTCGTCGCCGACGACGTGTTC
>CAYQWI010000023.1:0-12984 GCA_964421165.1 uncultured Natronomonas sp. | reverse complement strand
TTCTGGCTCGGCGGCTTCCTCATGAACAAGGTGACCGTCCGGGACCCCGCCCAGAGCGTCCTCGAGGAACTCGACGTCGAGTACACCGAATCCGACGAGGCGGAGGGGCTCTACGTCGCGAACGGGCCCGAAGCCTGCTCGGGACTCATCAAGGCGACCTGCGACGCCGGCGCGAAGATCCAGAACATGACCGAGTTCACCGACATCGTCATCCGGGAGAACCACCGCGTCGGCGGGATCGTGATGAACTGGACGCCGGTCCACGCCCTGCCGCGTGAGATCACCTGTGTCGACCCGATCGCCGTCGAATCCGAACTCGTCATCGACGCGACGGGTCACGAGGCGGTCGCCGTCTCGAAACTGCAGGAACGCGGGGTTCTCGAAGCGCCCGGCATCGAACACGCCGCCGAGCACAACACGGGGATGGACAACACCGAAGAGAGCCAGTACGGCGCCCCCGGTCACGATTCACCCGGTCACGACTCGATGTGGGTCGGCGAGAGCGAGGACGCGGTCGTCGAGCACACGGGCGTCGTCCACGACGGTCTGATCGCGACGGGAATGGCGACGGCGACGGCACACGGCCTCCCGCGGATGGGGCCGACGTTCGGCGCCATGCTGCTTTCCGGCAAGCGCGCGGCACAGGCGGCGATCGAGGAGCTCGGCGTCGATGCCCCGTCGGTCGACGTGACGACGCACCCGGAGCCGGCCGACGACTGACCCGCTGGAGCCGCTCCGAAACCCCACACCCGTTTTTATCGAGCGCTACGGGCGGCTATCGCCGGGAACGGTCCCCGACAACAGCCCGACGAACCCGACTCCGAACGTCTCGTAGCGGCGATCGACGGCGCGTTCCGCGAGCACGGTGCGGGCGGCCTCGACCCGACTCGAAAGCGACGCGTCGACGTCGCCGAACGGGGCAAAGAGGACGTCGGCGAGCCCACAGTTCGGCGACCCCGCCGCGACGAACGCTCTGAAGGGCGGGTTGAGAAATCGGCCGAGAGGACTCTCCGAGGCGGTCGCATCGAGCAGTCCGATCCGGCCGCCGGGGACCAGAAGGTCACACCACCGGTCGACGACGCTTGCCGGGTCGGCGAACAGGCCACAGACGAACGTCGCGAGCACGCCGTCGGCCGACTCGACCGGCGGCGCCGTCGCGTCACCACGGGTGACCGCGACGTTGTCGTACCCCTCGACCCGTTCGCGGGCCCGTTCGAGCAGCGGGCCGGTGATATCGACGCCGATCACGCGACCCTCGGGACCGACCTGCTCGCGAAGATACGGGAGGTTCGCACCCGTGCCACACCCCATCTCGACGACGGTGTCGCCGGGACCGGCGACTCGTCGCGCCGCGATCCGACGCCATCGTCCGATCCCCGGGGCGGTCGCGATCCGATCGTAGAGGGCGGCCCGCCGGCCGTAGAACTCCTGGACGGACGGCATCAACGTACGCTCCGCACCGCCTCGACGACGGCGGCGGCGTCCGGGCCGAGCACGTAACAGACCGGCTCTACGCCGAACCCGCCCGTCTGATACAGGACGTCGGCGTCCGGTGACGCTTCGATCGCCGCCGCCACCGCGGTCTCGAGATCCGCCTCGGCCTCGAATTCGACGGTCTCGTAGCCCGCGCCCTCGAACGATTCGACGATCGACTCGTCGTACCGGACGTTGAGCGCCGCCCTCGCCTCGGAGCCGGCGTCTCTGGCGGCCAACAGAAGCGAAGCGACGTGTTCGGAGACGCCGAACTCCGGCTCGCCGGGGACGGTCGCTTTCCCCTTGATATCGAGGATCCGTCCGGGGACGCCGGCCACGTCGTCGATCGTCGTCGCCTCCGGCAGCGCCTCGACGAGGTTCGAACCGACCGCGGGAACGAGCGCGGCGAACCCGCTCGTGTTCTCGAGGGTCCGAACGCCGCGGCGGACCGACGAGCGGACGCGCTCCGTCATCCGAAACTCCCCGTCGGGGTCGTGGATATCGATCGGTCCGTCGTGTTCGGCGATCGGCGGGTACGCCGCCTCGTGAAGCCGAGCGAGTAGGTCACCACGTTCGAGCCGCCGGATCAACACCTCCGTTTCGACGAGTGCCTCCACGCGGCTCATCTCGCCGCTCGTCAGCCCGTCGGCGAGCCGTTCGACGAGCTCGAGAAACCGGTCGTCGGCTTCGATCCCGGCGTTGGTCTCGACCTCGCCGTGGGCGTACTTCGAGACGGCGCTTTGACTGATCCCGAGCAACTCTGCGACCTCGCTCTGTGTCAGTCCGCGATCGCGGAGTTCGCTGGCGAGGACGGCCCGGAACGTCGGGAGGAACTCCTCGACGACGATTTCCTCGATGAACCTCATGGATCGAGCTGTCGCCCCCCGAACTCGTCGTCGGACTGGATCCGCGAGGCCTGTGGACCCGTCTGGTCCTGATATTTCGACCCCCGGTCGCTGCCGTAGGGTGAGTCCGCGGCCGTCTTCAGCTCCGTGAAGATGACCTGTGAGATCCGCATATCGGGGCTCAACGCGACGGGAGCGGTGCCGAGATTCGAGAGTTCGAGCGTGATCTGGCCGCGATAGCCGGGGTCGATGATGCCGGCCGTCGCGTGGATGACGATCGCGAGCCGGCCGAGCGAGGATCGACCCTGGACGGTCCCGAGCAGATCCGGCGGGATCTCGACGCGCTCTTTCGTCGTCCCGAGTACGAAATCGCCGGGGTGGAGGATGAACTCCTCGCCCTCCTCGACGTACGTTTCCTCGACGTACTCGTCGACCTCCTGTTCGCTGTTGGGGTGGATACAGGGGATGTTGGTGCGCTGAAACTCGAGAAACGTCCGACCGAGGCGGAGATCGATGCTCGCCGGCTGGATCTGTAGCTCCGGATCGGCGATCGGCTCGACGACGAGATCCCCGTCGGTCAGGCGACGACGGATGTCGGTATCGGAGAGTATCATACCCCGACTCGGGACGGCAACGGGTTAAAACCGAACGGTCGGCGTGCGCGCGCCCGGCGGTCTGATAGTGGATCGAGCCGCCGGAACGTTCAGGTTTCTCGCCCACTCAGCGACGGTAGAGATGTTTACGCCCGACGAAGTCGCCGGGATCGTCGACCTCTTCGGCGCGCTCACCCGCGAGGAAGCCGAACGAGCGCTCTCGGAGTTGGCCTACCGGCGCGGCGCAAACGTACCGGCGGACGCGATCGAGGACGCCGTCGACGCGTTCGTCCTGGTGGAGTTCGAACGCGACGAGAAACGACTGCTCGCCCCCGGACCGGCCGCGTTCCCGGAGCTCCCCGAGGGAAGCGAGGATCTGCCACATATCCTCGATGTCGACGGCCGGACCGTCGACCACGGGGCGGTCGGCCGTGCGGCCACCGATCGACTCCGTTCCGAGGCCGAACGGACCGTCGCTGACGGGGACCGCGATCGAGCCGCCGAACTCCTCGAAGTCAGCTACGACATCGAAGCGTGGGGTGGGTCCGACCTCTCTACGGTTCGTGATCGACTCGAACCGATCTCCGATGACACGAACTAAGAACACCGAGCCTCTACGACACGCATGGACTGGGAACGGGTGATGGCTTACGAGCCGACGACGGCCGTCGACGGCGACCGGGAAGCGGCGGTTCTCGTTCCCGTCATCACTCGCTCCGACGGCGAATACCTCCTCTTCACCAAGCGGGCCGATCACCTCGGGGAACACCCCGGACAGATGAGCTTCCCGGGCGGCGGTTACGAACCCGAAGACGAGGACCTGGCCGCGACCGCCAGACGAGAGGCTCTCGAGGAGGTCGGCCTCGATCCCGGAGACGCCGAGATCGTCGGACAGCTCGATGACATCCCGACGGTTTCGAACTACCTCGTCCGCCCGTTCGTCGCGAGAGTCCCCGACCAGGAGTACACGCCCGACGAACGGGAGGTCGCCGAGATCGCCGTCCTCCCGATTTCGGGGCTCACCGACCTCGAGAACTACGACTCCGAACGTCGCGATCACCCCTACTACGGCGACATCAGGATCCACTATTTCCGTGTCGACGGCTACACGGTCTGGGGCGCGACCGGTCGAATGCTCGTACAGTTCCTCGAGTTGGCGACCGAGTGGGAGATGCCCGAAGAGCCCGACCGGATCGTCGATCCCGACGCGGAGTACCGGATCTAGTCGGCGATGAAAACGGCCAACTGCCGGATACTACGGAGCCTCGGTTCCGCACAGCGGCTCACGGCGCCGGCGGATCGTTATCCCAGGCGTCCATATCCGTATAGAAATTCAACATCGCGAACTTCAGCTTCTCAGGGGCGATGTCGATGTGCTCGTTGCGCTCCTCCGGCGGAAAGTTCGGGTAGACGCTGTACTCGCCGAGTTCGGACCGTTGCGTGGCAGTATAGCGTTCGTCGACGAGTACGCGAACGCCGAAGTCCTCGGGGGATCGAACGACGCGACCCAGCGCCTGCCGGGTCTTCCGGACGGTGGGGATCTCGACCGCATACCGCCAGCCGGCGTCCTCCGTTCCGTCCCCGAACGCGCCGCGGTAGGCCCGTTGAATGGCCTCCATCCGATCGTCGAGATGCGGATACGGGACGCCGACGACGATGACCGTTCTGGCGTCGTCGTCGTCGAAGCTGACGCCCTCCGCGAGCGTCCCCCAAAGCGACGTAAAGAGGACGGAGTCGTCGTCCGAGACGAACTCCTCGCGAAGCGTTTCGGCGCGCGTTCCTGGCTCGTCGAGGTACGGTGTCGACTCCCCGGAAAACCGGTGGTAGTAGCGTTCCGCCTCGGCGTAGCTCGGGAAGAACGCCAGCGTGTTGCCCGGCGTGAACCGGATCGCCTCCTCGAGGACCGATCCGACCGATTCTTGGATCGTCGGATCGTCCCGTTTGCTGGCGAAAAGCGCCGGCGACTCGACGGCGTAGGTCCGCCGTCTGGACTCGGGGAACTGTTCGCCGTAGGCCATCGTCAGCGGATCCTCGAGCCCCAGCACGTCGGTCGTGACCTCGAAGGGTCTGAGCGTCGCGCTCATCAGCACGGTCGCGTGTAGCTCCTCGAAGAGCGGCTCGGTGACCCGCCGCGGCAGACAGGTGTAGAGTTCGGCCCGTCCGATGACGCCGGTGTTCGTCCGTCGGACGCCGGCCACGGGATACGTGCCGGCGTCGACGCCCTCGTCCATCCATCGTGCGACGAAGTTCGCCGCCGTCAGCGTCTGACACTCGGTCCGAGTCGTCGATTCGCCCTCCTTGTACGCGCGCTCGTAGCGACGGTCCAACTCCTCGCCGAGCGCGAGCGCCGTCTCTAAATCCGTCTCGAACCCCTGGCCGGTGTAGTTCTGTAAGAACGTCACCGAGAGCTCGTCCCGTCCCGTCTCGTTGTCGATCGGGACGTCGGTCCACTCCTCGTCGACGGACTCGCGATCGCCGAACCCGAACGAGGACTCGTACGTCTCGATCAGCGCTTCACGGAACGCACCGAGAACGTTCGCCGCCGGATCCGATCTGGCGTCGTCGACGCCCTCGAGCTCCTCGAGGGCGGCGTCGAGCGTCCGTTCGCCCAGCGTTCGTCTCGCGTGATCGCGTGCGGCGCCGGCTACGTTGTGCGCTTCGTCGAAGACTGCGATGATGTCCTCCGGTTCGCGGCCGAGCCACCGGAAGAACTGCTCTCTGATCATCGGGTCGAGCAGGTGATGATAGTTGCAGATGACGAGATCGACCCCCTCCATCCCCTCCTTCAAGAGCTCGTAGCCACAGAGATCGCGTTCGTCGGCGTATTCGTAGATCTCGTCGGGCGTCCGGACGTCCTCGTAGAGCCACCCGTAGAACTCGTCGGTGTCGGCGGTGAGGTTGTTGTAGTAGTGCGAACAGGTGTTTCGCTCCTCCCGGAGCGCCTCGACGCTCGTTTCGAGCTCCTCGAGCTCCTCGAGCACTGTCCCCCGGGCCTCGGTCGCCTCGCCGTCCCCCTCGCGGCTGGCGTCGAGCAGTTCGCCCTCCCGCTCGGTGAGTTCGGCGATGTCCTCCTCCTTGTCGACGAGTTCCCTCGTGGTGTCCCGAAGCGCCTGACACTCCTCGTAGCCGACGTCGATATGACACATCGAGGCCTTACCGCGGAAGACGACCGTTCGGATCGGTTCGCGCTCGGTGATCGCACGGGCCTCCTCGATAAACTGACGGGTCTGTTGGTGAACGTTCGTCGTGATGAGTACCGTCTTGCCGGCCGCCCGCCCGTACTCCAAGGCCGGTACCAGGGAGGCGAGCGTCTTCCCGGTCCCGCAGGCACCCTCGAAGAGGACGTCGCGCTTCTCGACGAGCGCCTCGCGGATCCGCTCCATCGCCTCCTTTTGGTGCTCGTAGGGCTCCTCGTAGGGGAAATACTGCCGGTGGCCGTCCGTCTTCGACACGGGGATGGGTTGGTCGCTTTCGGTTAAAAGGGTTCGGCGCCCACGGTGAAAGTGGACACAGCCGGGACGGTTTCAACGGAACTGCATCCCGCCGTTGACGTTGACGATCTCGCCCTGAATGTAGTCGTTTTCGAGCACGTACGCGACCGTGTGGGCGACGTCTGCCGGTTCGCAGGCGTACTCCGGGAGGTGGGTGTCGACGTTCTCGTGGCCGCGGAACTCGATCGACTGCAGATACGAGAGGATCTCGCCGTTCATGTCGGTCTCGACGGGGCCGGGGGCGACCGCGTTGCACTGAACGCCGTCGTCGCCGAACTCGCGGGCGAGCGCCCGGGTGAGACCATGCAGGCCGGCCTTGCTGGCCGCGTAACTGGCATCGACGGTCCCGCCCGTCCCGCCGATCGAGGAGACGAAGACGACGTCGCCGCCCGGGGAGAGATACGGCATGGCCGCCCGCGTTACATAAAAGGACCCGGTGAGGTTCGTTCGGAGGACGCGGTCCCACCGCTCGTCGTCCGTTTCCTCCAGTCGTGCGGGATCGACGATCCCGGCGTTGTTGACGACCGCATCGAGCCCGCCGAGCGATTCGGCGGCTTCCTCGACGAGCGCGTCGACCGCGGCGGAGTCCGTCATGTCGCCCCCGACGGCGACTGCCGACGCGCCGCGTTCTTTCGCCTCGATGACGACGTCCATCGCGGCCGCTTCCGACTCGTTGTACCCGACGGCGACGTCGTGCGTTCCGGCGAGTTCGAGCGCGATCGCACGGCCGATCCCTCGGCTCGCACCGGTCACGAGAACGTTCATGATATTAGTGGGTTGTATATCTAACTAATACTTATCGGTTTGGGACGTGAGGTCCGCTTCGGAACCCCGACGGATCGGAGCGGTTCGTCCGGTTACGGAAAATTCGAGTCGAAATCCTCGCGCTTCAGCGCGGGGAGGATGTCAAGCGTGACAGAACGTCATCGTGCGTTCGATCCGCCGACGGAGTGTATAATAACTGATTGTAATTGGGACATAAACCGAACGCGGGGTGGAGGGAGCGGTATAGAGTGGTCTATACTCGTACGGGTCACCGATACCGGACTGCTCGGCTACCCGGACGAAGTTTAAATACGCCGGCGTCGATCCCTCTACACCGGATCAACGATGTCAAAAAGAGTCAAAGACAGCGAGACGGCCGGACGGACGTACGGCTCGGTGGTCCGTCCGTGACGCTCCGTGTCGGCGTCGTCTCGGATATCCACATGCGAAGCGACCCTCACGAAAGGCTGACCGACGAACTGTCAAACGTCGCCGAACGGCTGGCCCGCTTCGAACCGGATCTCGTCGTCGCACTCGGCGACAACATCGAGGACGAGACGCCTTCGCTGGATCGTGAACACGTCAGACTGGTGCGAGAGCGACTTTCGTTCGGCCCGCCGATCCGGATGCTCGCGGGGAACCACGACGGCATAAACCTCCCTTTGGAAACGCTGTCTTCGCTGTTCGGGAACCCGCTCGGCGGAACCGTCCGGATCGAGGGCGAGACGCTCGTCTTTTTGAACTCCGCGGCGCCGCAACTCGGGATCTCGCGCGGCGAAATATCGGACGAACACCTTCGATTGCTCCGGGAACTGGACCCCGACGAACCGGTGACGTTGTTCGTCCACCATCCGTTGCATTACCGCGATATATCGGATTCGGTCTGGTGGGCGACCCGTCCGGAGGAGGCGTTCTGTGGGAACAAGACCACAGTCAACGAGATTCTGGAAGGGAAGTCAGTTCGCTGTGTCATCAACGGCCACCTCCACGATTCGAACCACACCGGATATCGGGGTATCGATCACGTCACGATCAACGCCTTCAGCAAGGAGAAACCGGACAAACCGGTGACCGGCACGTACGCGGAAATCGAGATCGGGGAGTCGATTCGGGTCGAAACGAAGGCGGGGTCGGAGACGACGTCGGTGTACGAGATATGAACCGAGAGGTTTGAGTCGGAGTACTGGATTGGCAGCTATCCTCCACTAGTGAAATCAAAAACGGGAACAAAAGAGTCGTATGTGTCTGTATATACCCGTATGTGGTCGTACGTTGTCCTCATAGCAGCCTTCATTCTCGCCCTTCCGATGTATCCACTTGATGCCTGGAGACCAACCCAGCGAACACGGATCGTCGCGACGGACGTTCATTCTTTCCAGTGGTGCGATAGGTGTATCGGCACTCGCGGGCTGTACGGGGAGCGATGGAAACGGGAACGGAAACGGCAACGGGGAGGAAAACACATCTGCCTCCGACGGAACTGGAGAGATGTTCGGCGATTTCGATCCGGACAACCCCCACGAGTCGCTTCCCCAGCCGACGGATGTCCTATTCGAACACGGCTTCGACGTGGGGTCCGCACAGGCTCTCGCAGATTTCAGAGATCGAGACGAACCAGTCTACGGGAACCCAGTCCGTGAGGTGGGACCGGATGAGGAATATCTCGATCCCGATACGATACAGTTCGCTTTCGGACAGGGTGAGGCGGCAGCCAGTATATATCAGGACGCGATGGATCCACTGGTCGAAAACGTGGAAGCCGAGACGGGCGTGACATCGAGCCCGTGCGGGTCGGCCACGATCTCGGCCGTCTTCGTTGCGCGTTGTAGAGTGCTCGCGTACGCAGCGTCGATTTCGGTCTTCGCGATCCGATCGGCGAGTTTCTCCGCCTGAGCTCGGCCTCGCTCGGTCAGTTCCACGTCGGTCCGTCCGGCGAAACGGTTCCCTTCGTTCGAGACGGATTCGGCGTGTCTGAAGAGCAGTACACGACACTCGTTCGGGGCCGGGGCAGCGACGGACATTATCGGACGCTCCACCGAAGCGATCTTAAATGGTTATATGAATGCTCCGTTCGTCACCGGTGAACTATATAGACTCTGCGAGACGGGATGCGTATTCGGTAAAGCGCGTTCGCTCGTCGACGCAGAATCCATCGGAAAAACCCTCGATCGACGACAGCCGATCAGGCCATCGCGTTCAACATCAACACGAACACGCCGAAGAGGACGCCGAAGGCGACGACCGTTCGGGGATCCATCGTCGGCGTGTTGCTGTCCTCGGAGTCGAAATAGCGAACGAGTCCCGCACTGGACATCAGCCCGCCGGAGTTTTGACCGCTGCTCATACCACTCCGTTCGGGCGAAGGGCTCCTAAGCGTTTCGACACGAAAAACACCCGTTTGGAAAACGCTTATGCGGCCGGCTGAGTTACCGGTAGCTATGGCTGTCACGCTGAAAGACTTCTACGCCGACTGGTGTGGCCCGTGTAAGACCCAGGACCCGATCCTCGAAGAGCTCGCCGAGGACTACCCGGACGTCGACTTCGAGAAGGTCGACGTCGACGAAGAGCAGGACGTCGCAAACGAGTACCAAGTACGCTCGCTGCCGACGCTCATCGTCGAAAACGACGACGGGATCGTCGAGCGGTTCGTCGGCGTCACCCAACGGGACGACATCGAGTCGGCGCTCGGCGAGGCGGGCGCCTGATCGGGCTCAGGAAAGCAGATACGTCAACAGTCCTTTCTGTGCGTGTAAGCGGTTCTCCGCCTGCGACCAGACGATCGAGTTGTCGCTTTCCAGCGCCGCGTCGGTCACTTCCTCGCCGCGATGGGCGGGCAGACAGTGCATCAAGAGTCGGTCGCCGAGCAGTTCCTCGGTCACCCGAAAGCCGGCCGAAGAGAACGCCTCGAGCTTCTTTGCGCGTTTCGATTCCTCGCCCATGCTGACCCACACGTCTGTGTAGACGACGTCCGCGTCCTCGACGGCGGCTTCCGGATCCGTCGTGATCTCGGGTTTCGTCCCGAGTTCCGCCGCCCGATCGAGGACCGACTCGTCGACCGCGTACTTCTCGGGCGTGGCGACGACGAGATCGAGCCCGACGAGAGCGGCTCCGAGGACAAACGACTGACAGACGTTGTTGCCGTCGCCGACCCATGCGACGCGCACGTCGAACCCGTCGAACCGTTCTCTGATCGTCAACAGATCGGCCAGCGTCTGACAGGGGTGTGCGTCGTCGGTCAGCCCGTTGATCACCGGCACCGTCGCGTACTCGCCCAACTCGACGACGTCCTCGTGGTCGTAGACCCGTGCCATGATGACGTCGACGTATCGTGCGAGCGCGCGAGCGGTGTCTTTGATCGGCTCGCCGTGGCCCAGATGGATGTCGTCGGGTCCCAGAAAGATCGCGTGCCCGCCGAGCTGTGTCGCGCCGGTCTCGAAGGAGGCCCGCGTTCGCGTCGACGG
Source organism: uncultured Natronomonas sp. (assembly GCA_964421165.1). GTDB lineage: Archaea > Halobacteriota > Halobacteria > Halobacteriales > Haloarculaceae > Natronomonas. Next base: position 2,356 of record CAYQWI010000023.1, on the reverse strand, counting down.
TTTCTCGAAGAGCATCGCGAGCGTCCGACCGTCCATCGCGTCGTCGGTTTTCCCACGGGCGGTCCGCTCTTTGAGATCGCTCGCCCGCGTCAGTACGTCCTCGAGCTGTGCTCTCGTCAGATCGTCGATGTTCAGGAAATTCATGTGAGCTCCTCCGCGACCGCCTGTAGTACCGCAACCGCCCGATCCAGTTCGCGCAGCGGGAGACGCTCGCCGGGGGCGTGATCCAGATCGGAGTCGCCGGGACCGTAGGTCGCCATCGGACAGTCCCAGGCGTCGGCATAGAGGTTCATATCCGCCGTGCCGGTCTTCCGCAGCAGACGTGGATCGCCGCCCTGCTCGCGGATGGCGACCCGAAACGCCCGAGCGACCGGCGTCCGGGGGCTCTGCATCGTCGGCTCGATCGCGTCCGTCCATCTGACGGTTCCGGTATCGAGTTCGCCGTCGGCCAGTTCCCTGACGTCGTCGGTCATGTACGACGGTGGGATCCGAAGCTGTGCCTCGAGGGTCGTCTCGACGGCCAGCCCGTCCTCGGAGGTGCCGCCCTCGATCCGGACCGGTTTCGGCGTGACGCGCTCGAAGACCGGAACCGCTTCGTCGTCCGCCGACGCGTCTCCGTCCCGACCGACGCTGTCGCCGCCGAACCGTTCCTCGACGGCCGACCACCACGCGATGGCGTCCTGGATCGCGTTGTTCTCCGGGCGGGAGGTGTGGCCGGACTCCGAGGTGCCGATATACGTCCCCTTGAGCATTCCACGATAGCCGAGCGTGATGCCGTTCCAGCCGGAGGGTTCGCCGTTGACGACGGCGTCGGGAGCCGCTCGGTCGTCGACGAGATGTCTCGCGCCGCGGGAGTCGACCTCCTCGCCGACGACGCCGACGAAGGAGACGCCGGTCCGAACGGCCGCCACGGCCAACGCGGCGAGCGGCCCCTTCGCGTCGACCGACCCCCGACCCCACAGTTCGGGGCCGTCTTCGCCCTCCTCGGTCCGGACCGGGATGTCGCCGGGCACCGTGTCGATGTGGGAGGTATAGAGGACGCTGTCGTCCGCCGGCGCGCGGACGTTTCCGACCCCATCGACGAATACCGTCCTGCCGTGCTCCTCGAAGAACGCGGCCAGTATCTCGGCACACGCCGCCTCGTCGGGGGCGACCGACGGAGTCGACACCAGATCCTCGAGCAGTTCGCGGGCCTCGGTATCCGCCTCGAGTGTCGGTGTCGTATCGCTCATGTGAGTACGTCCTCGAGCGCGTCGAGCAGCTCGTCGGCGTGTTCGCGCTCGACGGTCAGCGGCGGCAACAGTCGAAGCACAGTTCGGCCCGCCGGCAGCGCCAAGATCCCGTGCTCGAGCGCGAGATCGCGCAACAGCCGGTTCGAGCCGCGTTTGACCTCGATCCCGATCATGAGCCCGTGACCGCGGACCTCACGGATATCGTCGCCGAGCCGGTGCTCGATTTCCTCGCGGATGTACGCGCCGATCTCGGCGGCGTGCTCGGGCAGGTTCTCGCGTTCGATCACGTCGAGTGTCGCCCCCGCGGCGGCCGAAACGACGGGGCCGCCCGAGAACGTCGACCCGTGGTTGCCGGCGTCCTCGGCGATCCAGTCGCGACAAAGCGTCGCGCCGATCGGAAGCCCGCTCGCCAGCCCCTTCGCGGTCGTCAGGATATCCGGGACGACGTCGTACTTGTCGGCGGCCCACAGCTCGCCGGTGCGTCCGAGCCCGGTCTGTATCTCGTCGAGAATCAACGCGGCCCCCGAAGTCGCCGTCTCGACGCGGACCGACTGGAGATACTCCTTGGGGACGGGGTTGATCCCGCCCTCACCCTGCAGCGGCTCGATGATGACCGCCGCGGTCTCCTCGTCGATCGCCTCGGCCATCGCCTCGCTGTCGCCGTACTCGACGAACTCGAAGCCGCCCGCGAGCGGGCCGAACCCCTGCTTGTATTCGTCCTTATATGTGGCCGCAAGCGAACCCATCGTCCGCCCGTGGAAGGCCCGCGTCGTCGCGATGACCTTCGATCGCCCCGTGGCGTGGCGGGCGAACTTCAGCGCCGCCTCGTTGGCCTCGGTTCCGGAGTTACAGAGCCAGACGTTGTCGACGTCGACCGGCCCGACGTCGGCTAACTGTTCGTACAGCGCCGTCCGGGCCGCGTGGGGATACGACGCCTGCACGTAGAACAGCTCCTCGAGTTGGTTCTTCGCCGCGTCGACGACCTCCGGATGGCAGTGTCCCACCGGGGTACAGGCGTAACTCGCCCCGAAATCGAGGTATTCGGTGCCGTTCGTGTCGTAGAGATACGCTCCCTCGCCACGGTCGATGCGAATCGGTTTCTCCGAGAAGACGAAGCCGCTCAT
>CAYQWI010000022.1:0-13022 GCA_964421165.1 uncultured Natronomonas sp. | reverse complement strand
CGGCCGTGAAAGATCGAAAACGACGAGTTCTCGAAGGCGTTCGAGATCGCGCCCAACACGACGAGCCCCGGCAGCAGGAAGACGATGTAATCGAAGCCGGCGATATCGTCGATACGCTGGCCCAGAATGACGCCGAAGACGGCGAAATACAGCACGTTCGTGATCGCCGGCGGCAGAAACGTGTTCGTCGGCCGGCGGACGAACCGGAGAACTTCCCGGCGGAACAGGGACCGAAAGCCGACGCCGAAGGTCCCGTTCCCGTCGGTCGGGGACGCGGCGGATTCACCGGTTTCGGCGCTCACTGCGGCACCTCCATCGGTTCGGCGGGATCGTCGGGTCGGGTCATATCGACGAACACCTCTTCGAGGGAGGCCCGCCGGATGTCGAGATCGAGCACCTCATAGCCCTCGTATTCGAGCGCCCGGAGGAGATCCGGTGCGATCGATCCGCCGCCCTGTGCGGTGACGACGAGCGTGTCGCCGTCGAGACGCGAACCGACGATTCCGTCGACGTCGAGGTCGGGGACGGAAGCCGGCGAACTCGAAAGCGTGAGATACACCTGATCGGTGCCGCGGGAGCGGAGTTCGTCGGGAGTTGCGACCTCGACGACCCGTCCCGAATCGACGATCGCGACGCGGTCACAGAGACGTTGGGCCTCCTCGATGTAGTGCGTGGTCAACAGGATCGTCGTCCCCTCGGCGTTGAGCCGTTCGATGACGCGCCACAGATCCCGGCGGAGTTGAACGTCGACGCCGGCAGTCGGCTCGTCGAGGATGAGCAACTCGGGGTCGGTCACGAGCGCTCGCGCGAGCAGGAATCGGCGTTTCATCCCGCCCGAAAGCCAATCGAATCGCGTGTCGCGTTTGTCCCAGATGCCGACGGTTCGTAGCGCCTTTTCGGCGCGGCGTTCGGCTTCGTCCCTCGGAACGCCGTGGTAGCCGGCTTTGTGCTCTAACACCTCGTGAATGGGGAAGAACCGATCGACGTTGAACTCCTGCGGCGCGAGTCCGATTCGATCGCGGGCCCGTCTGTACTCGTCTTCGACGTCGAAGCCGAACACCTCGGCCGTACCGCCGTCCTTCCGGACCAGACCGACGAGCGTGTTTATAAACGTGGTCTTCCCGGCCCCGTTGGGGCCCAGTAGGCCGAAAAACTCCCCACGGTCGACTTCGAACGTCAGCCCATCGAGCGCCTGCACGTCGCCGTATCCCTTTCGGAGGTCATCGGCGCGTATCGCGGGTTCCATATGAAAAAATCGACTCCCGAAGCGGTTAAGTAACGTGAAACGTCGTCTGTCGGGTTCCCGATAGGGCGCATTCACGGCGAAACCGCTCGATCGGGAGAGCCAAACACCCTTATTGGTTCCTCTCGCAGCGAAACGTAATGCCAGGTCGAAAGTATGACCTACTCACCACCGACGATATCGACGAGGGGCGGGCGACGGCGGCCTACTTCCACCGAACGGAGGACGTACTCGACGACGTCGGCGCGGATCCACACGTCGTCGCGGAGCTTTCCGCGCCCGATGAATGGAACCTGATCGCGGGGCTCAAAGACGCGGCACGCCTCCTTACGGGTCTGCCGGTCGACGTGTACGCACCGCGGGAGGGCGAAGCGGTCTCGGGCGAGCCGGCGCTTCGGATCGAGGGGCCGTACCGGGCCTTCGGGAAGTTCGAATCGCCTCTCCTGGGGTTTCTCGCCCACGCGTCGGGGATCGCCTCGGTGGCCTGGCGGATCCGAGCAGCCGCCGGCGATCGCACCGTGCTGAGCTTCGGAACCCGGCGACAGCATCCGGCGCTCGGGGCGATGATCGAGCGAAGCGCCCTGATCGGCGGCGCGGACGGCATCGGGAACGTGGCCGGCGGCGAGGTGATCGGCGTCGAGGCCGGCGGGACGATGCCGCACGCGCTCGCGATCGTGCTGGGCTCTTCGGAGGCGGCCTGGAGCGGCTTCGACGAGGCGCTCGATTCCGCTGTCCCCCGCGTAATGCTCTGTGACACGTTCGACGACGAGGCCGAGGAAGTCCGGCGGGCCATCGACTGTCTCGGTGACACACTGGAGGGGGTCCGGCTCGATACGACGTCCTCCCGTCGAGGAGATATGCGAGCGATCGTCGACGATGTCCGCTGGGAACTGCAACGGCACGACCGAGAGGACGTCGACGTGTTGGTCAGCGGCGGGATCGACGTGTCCGAGGTTCTCCGCCTGCGAGACGTCGTCGACGGCTTCGGCGTCGGCGGGGCGATCGCCAACGCCGACCCGATCGATTTCTCGTTGAACATCGTCGAAGTCGACGGGGAGCCGCGAACGAAGCGCGGCGTGAAACCGGGGGCGAAGACGGTGTACCGAAACGGCTACACCGATGCGATCGTCGCACGCGAAGAGACCGCAGCGGGCGAAGAGCTCTTGGAGCCCCTCATCGAGGACGGCGAGGTCGTTCGGGAGTTCGATCTCGACGCCGCCTGTGAACGAGCCCGGGAAGCCATCGAACCGCTGGCCGAACGCGGCGTCTTCGAGGGGGAACGCTGAGTCGGAGACAGGAGAGTGCCCCGACTCGATCGGTGGGGTCGGAGGGCCGCCTCGAAGATGCCGAATGTATGCCCTTTTTTGGTCGCCACCCAAACGGAGGCCATGAACGACCACGACTCCACCGACGGGGACGAGATCGACGCCGATATCGATAGCGTCCTCGAGGCGTTCGGTCGGGAGGAGATCGGCGTTGCGGAGGCCAAAGAGCGTCTCAGCGGCGTGGAACGCGTCGAGGGATTCGCTCGCGTCGACGCTCGGCAGGGCGAACGAACCGGTATCCCGGAAGTCGTCGAAGCCGAGCGGAAAACCGACGAGCAGCTCGTCGGGATCGGCCGGACGTTACTATCGTCGGCCGGACGCGCCATCCTCACCGGCGTCCCCGAATCCGCCGAGGCGAAGCTGAAATCGATCGCGGCCGAGAGCGACTGGTACGAGCGCTCGAGGACGCTCGTACTTCGCGCCGACGACTACGAACCGCCCGAACAGCGCGGTCGGGTCGGCGTCGTCACCGCGGGGACATCCGACATCGCCGTCGCTGAGCAATCGGTCGCACTCGCGAGCGAGATGGGGTGTGTCGTCGACACGGTCTACGACGTCGGCGTCTCGGCGATCCACCGGCTGCTCGGGGAACTGGAAGCCCTCGAGGAGTGTGACTGCGTCATCGTCGCCGCCGGGCGGGAGGGCGCGCTCGCGACGGTCGTCGCCGGGTTGATATCGTCGCCGGTCATCGGCCTTCCGGTCGGGACCGGGTCGGGATACGGCGGTGACGGGGAAGCCGCGTTGATGGGGATGTTGCAGTCGTGTACGTACCTGACCGTCGTCAACATCGACGCCGGCTTCGTCGCGGGGGGACAGGCGGCGCTCATCGCGCGATAACTACCCGGATTTCCAGTGGAACAGCCGCCGTTCCAGCCGGGTCAGCCCCCTCTGTAGAGCGATCATCACGACGACGAAAAACGAGAGCGCGGCGAGTAACGCCGCCAGATCCCCCTGATTGAACCAGTATCGAAACAGCGCACCCATTCCCCGGTTCATGCCGAACGTTTCCGCGAGAACCACGACCTTCCAGACCATGCTCAACAGGTACCGGGCGCTTCCGAACACCGACGGGAGGATGGCGGGGAGATAGATCTCCCGCAAGATCGCGGCGCGTTCGGCACCGAACGCCGCCGCCATCGCGAGCAGCTCGCTATCGACATCCGCGGCGCCCTCGTAGACGGTGACTATCGCGAACGGGGTCGACGCCACGACGACGGCCGTCACGACCGAGAGGTTGCCGAAGCCGAAAAGCACCATCGCCACCAACACGACGACCAGCGTGGGGATCGTCATCCAGAACGGCAGCCAGAGCGACACGCCGATTTCGATGCGGTCGTCGACGGCCATGGCGATACCGAGGGGAACCGCGATAGCCAGGCCGACGGCCGTCGCGAGCGCGACGCGAGCCAGGCTCGTCACCAGATGGCCGAACACGTCCCCGCCCGGTCCAGGTGCGACGAGTTCGGGGAACCGCTGGAGAACGACGAACGGCCCGGGGAAAAGCGTCGGGGCGATCGTCCCCGCGATCGCCCATACCAGCACGAACACGCCACCAGCGACGATACCGCGGCGCATTATTCCAGGTCCTCAAAGAACGTCTCCGTCAGTTCGGCCTCCGTTCGCCGGAGCGACGGGTCGTCGAATTCCCGGGGGCGGTCGTGCGGGACGGTGATCTCATCGAAGAGGTCACCGTCGCCGTTCATGAAGACGACGCGATCCGAGAGGACGATCGCTTCACGAACGTCGTGGGTGACGAAAAGCACCGACGCGCCGGTCCCCGACCAGAGATCGAGGAGCGTCCGGCGAGCCCCCCGTGCAGTCACCGCATCGAGCGACGAGAACGGTTCGTCCATCAACAGCAGCTCGGGATCGACGGCGAGCGCGCGAGCCAACCCGACGCGCTGTCGTTGGCCGCCCGATAGCTGTCGGGGATAGCTGTTTCGTTCGTCGCCGAGCCCGACTCGATCGAGCCACGTGCTGATCCGTCGCTCGTGATCGGCCTCGTCGATACCGGCCGCTCGCAGGGCGAAGGCGATGTTGTCGCCGACGGTGCGCCACTCCAGGAGACGGGGCTCCTGGAACACGTAGCCGAACGGGAACGTCCCCGGTGTCACCGGATCGCCGCCGAACTCGATGGTTCCGGCGTCGAGTTCGACGAGCCCGGCGACGGCGTTCAAAAGCGTGGTCTTTCCACAGCCGGAGGGGCCCATCACAGTGACGAACTCGCCGTCCTCGACGACGAGATCGAGGTTTTCGAAGACGGTGAGCGGATCGGCCCCATCGAACCGTTTCGTCGCACCCTCGATCCGGAGCCTCGTCATTCGATCGCCCCCTGGAAGTCCGTCGAGTCGGGCTGCCAGCGGGTGAGCCGAAGCTCCAGCCGCCGAAGGAGCCGGTCGGCACCGTAAATCAGAACCATCATCGGGATTGCCCACGCGATGACCATCCCGTTCTCGAACGTCTCGAAGTGGTATTTGACGGCGACACCGACGCCGGTAGCGGAGCCGAACACCTCGGCGACGAGCGCGAGCTTCCACGAGAGCGCCAGACCGATTCGGGCCGCCCCGAACAGATGGGGGCGCAGTTGCGGGAGATACACGTGCCGCCACATCGCCGCCTCGCTCGCGCCGAACGCCCGCGCCATCTCGACCAGCGATTCGTCGAGGTCGTCCATCCCTTCCCAGATGAGCACCGTGAGATACGGAAAGACGACGAACACGACGACGAACACCGGGACCAGGAACTCCGTCAGTCCGAACCAGATGACGCCGACGAACGCCCACACGACCGAGGGGACGGTCAAGAATACGAACAGGGGCCCGGAGAGGTACTCGCCGAGCGTCGAGCGAGCACCCATCACCACGCCCCAGACGGTGGCCAACACCAAAGAGAGCGTGAAGCCGACGGCGACGCGACCGATCGTCGCGCCGAACTGGGTGCCCGGCTCGAACTGCGTGTCGCCCGAGAGCACCGCGACGACGTTTTCGGCGAGCGTCAAAAGCCCCGGGAAGCGATACGCGGGGAAAAACAGCGAGAACAGCTGCCAGCCGAGGAGGACGACCAGTACCGAGGCGACTGTCGCTGGGCGGGGCAGCGCGATCGTCGAGAGCGATCGGAGCCGGTAGGTCCCGTCGGATCCCATACGTCAGTCCCGTAGCTCGTCGGCCGTGGTAAACGTGGCGTCGCGGTCGCCGAGACCGACGGCGTCGGCGTCGGCCAACAGCTCGAAGAACTCCCAGTGAGCCTCGACTAACGCGTCGTCGTAGCGGGCGGGGCCGAACGCGATTCCCTGGTCCATAAGCTCGACGACGACTTCGGCGTCGGCCTCCTCGGTGATACCGGCGTCGGCACCGAACTCCTCGAGCGCCGCTCGCGTGTTCTCCTCGAACGATTCGAGGGCGGCCGCCCAGCCGGACAGGAAGTCGTCGACGACCGATCCGTGTTCCGAGAGCCAGTCGGGACGGACGGTAAAGGTCGTCGTCGGGATGCCGCTCTCCGTCCGTCGGAACCACAGTTCGTAGGGATCGAAGATCGTCTTGACGCTGTCGTCGGCAATCCCCTTGATCGTGAAGCCCGAAAACTGTGAGATAGCGTCGAGTTCGCCGTTCTGGAGGAACTCCCACAGCGCCGGGGGTTCGGCGGCGCGCGTGTCCGCCGTGTCTTCGACGAGATCGAAGCCGTACTCGTCGGAGACGAGCACGCGATGGACGATACTCGTCGTCGAGCTCAGCGCAGCCGGCAGTCCGAGCGTCCTGTCGGCGAGATCCGTCGGGGCTTCGGTGGCGTCGGCCTCGGAACGGGCGAACATCCGATTGAACATATTCTGCTGGGGGCCGACGAACGTCAACGGCTCGCCCCTGTCCATGAACTCCAGTTGGGCGACCGTCGACGGCGCGCCGATGTCGGCCTCCCCTTCCACGATCTGACGGTTGTATCGGTTGAAGGGAGCGGTCTCGAAAGAGAGGTCGATACCTCGATCCGCCCAGAGATCCCGCTGGAGCCCCCATTTGAAAACGGCGGCGCTGATGCTGCTTTCGACCTCGATCGTCCGTATCGACGCGTCCGCCGAATCGCCGTCAAGCGGTCCAAGACAGCCGGCAATACCGGCTCCGACCGCGCCACCAGCGGTGCCGAGGAAGGTTCGTCGCCGCATTACGTAGACCGTATCGGATTCGGATTTAAAATATCTTCGATAGATATCTTTGAAAGAATAATTTCTATAAACGAGTGCGTCGAACGTCGATAATTATAATTTCTCGCCCGACCCCGAGTGCCGCGGGTCGTTACGGTGACTCGGACGCAACGTCTCGCACCTCAGGGCGGAGAGGACGTCAAAGCGCGTTCTCGATGGAGGCGGCGACCTCCCGGGCGCGCTCCGCGAGCGGTTCCGAAACCGCGCCGGCCGCGACGGCGTCGTCGAGTTCGTCGTCGTCGACTCGCCGGACCTCGCCGTCGGGGCCCTTCACCACGTCAACGTGGAGATCGACGTACCGGACCGCCTCGGGGAAGACCTCGACCGGCGTACAGACGTTCACGTAGGTGCCGCGGTGGTCGCCGTCGGCGCTTTTATACACGGTCGCGTACCAGAATCGCCCCTCGACGAAGGTGGTCGTCGCGGTGTCGCCCGCCACCCGATCAACGCCGATCGCGTCGTAGGTGCCGCCGCCGGACATCTCGCGCTCGACGGTGATCGAGCCGCTCGGGTCGCGTGCAGTCACCTCACCGCGACCGAGCGTGATCGTTCGACCGTCGGGTTTCCCGTGCCGGATCGAAACGCGATCACCTTCAGTCGGGCCGAACTGCCGGGTGACGACGCCGAACGGAAAGTCGCCGGTGTCGTCGGGCTCGCACAGCGCTTCGACGAAATCGACCGCCGCGCTCGCGCTCTCTGTCGCCGCCTTCGTCCGGTGGTGGCCGGGCATCGTCGGTTCGACGCGGCGGCGGAACTCGTCCAGTTCGAACCGGCTCTCGCGGCCGAACCACACCCACGCGCCCGCCTGCGGCGTCACGATCGGGCCCGGATCGTCTCCCTCTGCGGCCGCGATCGCTTCCATCACCCGCTCTGTCCGGTCGTTCGCGCGCCGAAGGGCGGCCTCCATCGCGTCGAGGGAGGCGTCGTCGGCCGTCCGTGACCACCGCGGCGTCCACCCGTCGACGGGATCGACCGGGAGTACGTCCGCCAGCCGCGCCGTCTCGCTCATCGACCCGCCGTCCCCGCGGCGGAGTTCGAGCAAACCGCCGGGAACGCGGAGCTTCCTGGCGAGTGTCGGCCGATCGTCGCTCCAGGGCGGTTCGGCTCTCGCGACCTGCACGCGGTAGCGATCGCCCTCGTCGACGTATCCGTCGACGCGATCGTACGGGAGGAATCCGGACGCCGATTCCCCATCGACCGACCCGAGATCGACGATGGCGCCCGAACCGAGCGTCTCCGTCACCTCGCCGGCGAAAATCGAGCCGGCGGGGGCCAGCGCCGGCCACGAGAACGCGTCGCGGGCGAGTTCGCCGAGTCGATCACGGAGTTCCGCGACGGCGTCCGGTTCGCCCGCGATTTCGAGCCCCTCGCGATCCGCAGTCGTCCAGACGGTCGCGTCCGGGGGAGCGGGCGAAAACTCCTCGTCGAAGCGGTCGCGGATGGGCGGCGACGCCGAGACGATCTCGTGCTCGTCCCGAAGCAGTTCGGTGAGCGCCGTCGTGTAGATACCGCGAACCCGGACGTTCATAGCTCCGATCGGGCGGCGGCGAACCGGACGCGATCGTGAACCGTCGGCCCGAGCGTCAACTCGACGACCGTGTCCGAGAGGATTCGACCCCCCTCGACGTAGACGCCCCATCCGTCGAAAGCCACGTAGCCGCGAAGATCGGCACCGTGGGTGTACAGATCGACGTATCCGAGATCGTGCTCGGGGAACTCCGCCGAGGAGTGTGCGAGGTCCATATCCGAATACACCGTCTCCATCCCCGCGAGAAACGTCTCGATTGCGGCGGCGTCGGCGGCGGTCGCCTCGGCGATCGAGTCGGATAGTTCGGCGATCTCCTCGGTCGCGAGACCGAACTCCCGAAGTGCCGTCTGGGTTCTGCGGTCGAAGTGCATACGCTCCGTTCGGCGCGGACGATTGAAAGCGTCCCGGGTTCGGAGCGCACGGGGCGGTTCGCCCGACGAGGTGGACAAAAAGATTAGGGCCGCTCCGCGAGATCCTGTCAGTATGAAAGATCCGGTCGAGCAGCGGGCGGACGATTCCGAAGACCTCTACGACATCACGAGTTGGGAACCGAGAACCGCCCTCGACCGGCTCGCTATCCGGACGCATCGAGGCGTCGTCAGAGCGAGTAGACGGTTTCTCGTCGGGCTCGGCGTGTTAATACTGCTCGTCATCCTGGGGGTCAGCGGCGCGGGAGCACTCATCCTCGACGATCCGTTCATACTCGGATTGGCCGCACTGTCGGTCGTTCCGGCCGCCCTTTTAGTGCTGTACATCTACCGGACGGACATCACGACGAAGGAGCCGCCGTCGCTTCTCGTCGCCACGTTCGTCCTCGCGGTGCTCTTTGCGGGCTTTGCGGCGATCATCAACACGGCGTTCGGCTTCTTACAGCTGTTTCCGCTCGTCGGGCTCATCCTGTTTTTCTATCTCGTCGTGGGTCCGGTCGAGGAATCGGTCAAACTGCTCGCCGTCTGGCTGTACCCCTACCGTGACCGACGGTTCGATTCGGTCGTCGACGGCGCGGTGTACGGTGCCGTGGCGGGGTTGGGGTTCGCCGCAATCGAGAACGTCATCTACATCACCCAAAACATCGAGACGCCGGCCGCGGTACTCGTCCAGACCGGAGTCGGTGTCATCGACGGGTTCGCGGACACGCTGGAAGCCGGCGGCGAGATCACCGCCGTTCGCGGGCTGGCGGGGCCGGGACACGTCGTCTACTCGGCGCTGGCGGGCTACTATCTCGGCCTGGCGAAGTTCAACCGCGAGAATTTCGGTCCGATCGTCGCGAAAGGGATACTCATCGCGGCGTTCATTCACGCGACGTACAACACGCTCGTCGGAATCGTTCCGGGGCTCGTGTGGCTTCTCATCCCCGGCGTTCCGATTATTCCGCTGTTTTTCGGCTTCGTCGTCGTGTACCAGGGCGTCTTCTTTTATATCCTCTACCGGAAGCTCAAGCGGTACGAGACCGCGTACCGGCGGAGCCACGACACGCCGGTGACCGCCGACGGGTTCGAATCGGAGCTGACGGAGTTCGACGCCGAAACCAAGTAGGTACCGGTTACTGAAACTTCACGCCGAGATCGTGTAGGTCGTCGTTTTCCATCGCGATATTTATCAAAAGCGGCGTGACGGCCTCGACTTCGGCCGCGTTGGCCAGTCCCCCCACGTCCAGCGGTCGGAGCCCCTCGATCCCCTTCGCAAGGTCCATGACGGTCGATTTGGCGTCGTCGTCATCGCCGAAGACGAGCGTGTCCCACTCGAACTCGCGATCGAGGTTCGCGAGGCCGCCGGCCGGGAGGTTATGAAACGCGCCGATCAGGGGCACGTCGTCGGGTTTCGCCTCGGCCGCGAGGGCCGCGACGCTGCCGGCCCCCGGCCGATTGTAGTGGAAGCCATCGTCGTCGCGTTTCATCCCGACCGCCGGGGTGACGATGGTCGTCTCCGAATCGAGCCGGTCGGCGATATCCTCGATCGTATCCACGAGGTGATACGCGGGGACGGCCAACACGACGACCCGGGCGCGATCGGCCGCCATCGAGTTTTCGAAGCCTTTGATATCGGTCTCGATGCCGCGGCTGTCGAGTTCGGTCTCGTACTCTTCGGCTTTCGTTCGCGCTTTTTCCGGGTCGCGCGAGCCGATGAGGATCTCGTGGGAGGTGTCGAATCCCCACCGGAGCGCGAGCCCCTGTCCGATGTCGCCGGTGCCGCCGAGGAGTGCGATTCGCATACGGACATCTGGGACTACGGCGGGTTAATCGTTGTGAGATCGAGTCCGGAGGAGCCGTTAGCGGATTGGGCGAGAAGCCCCCACCCTCTAGGAGCGACCGAATGGGAGCGAGTAGGGTGGGGATGAATCGCCCTGCGAGGGATGCTCACCTTTAACTTTCTACAGGTGTATAATCAAGGTACTGCGCATGGATTACGTCCTCAAGTATCGGTTGTTCCCTGACAGTCAGCAGCGGGAGCAACTGGACTGGGTGCGTGATACCGTGCGGCAACTCTACAACCACGCACTCCACCGATTCAACCGGATTCCAGAATCCGCTGGCACGGTCAAACAGCGCGTCACACAGGTTCGTGATGAAATCCCGGACCTGAAAGATTGGTGGACCGACCTGAATAACGTCTACTCGACAGTGCTTCAACAGGCTGTCGAGCAGATCGCCACCAACATCGAGAATCTCGGCAAACTCAAACAGAACGGATTCGATGTCGGGTCGTTAAACTGGAAAGCGCCGCATGAGTACCGGAGTTTCACGTATCGCCAACGGGGTTTCGAACTCGATGAGAAGAGTGGCCCCAATGGACGTGGACTCTTAACACTGAAGAAAGTCAACGGTGAAACCATCGACGTGCCGATACGGGTACACAGACCGATCCCAGACGAGACTGAAGTCAAACACGCCATCATCAAAAAAGACAAAACAGGTGCGTGGTACGCCTGTCTCAACGTCGAAGAAGACGCCTCCGAGAAGCCAGTACCAAGGGAAATAGCCACCGAGGATACTGTGGGGTTGGATCTCGGAATTCTCAAGTTCATCCACGATTCGGATGGGCGGGAAATTGAGAGACTGGATTTGTCTGCTGACAGAGACCGACTAGAGCGGGAACAGCGTTCCCTTTCTCGAAAAGAACATGGAAGCAACAACTGGGAGCGACAACGCCGTCGAGTGGCTGAAGTCCACCAGCGGATGTCCAACAAGAAAGATGACTTCAAACACAAACTCGCTGCATTCTATTCCCGTACATACGAGGCTGTGTTCGTCGAGAATCTGACCGTGAAGTCACTGCTGGAAGATGAAGGGAATGCTCGGAACACCCACGAGGTTGGGTGGCGTGACTTCATCACGATCCTCAAACACCACGGACGTAAGCGTGGCTGTCACGTCGTAGAGGTGGATCCGGCAGATACAACGAAGGAATGCTCCCAGTGTGGTGTGAAAACCGAAAAACCACTGTGGGTCAGGGAACACTCCTGTCCGAGTTGTGGCTACACAGTTGATCGGGATTATAATGCTGCATTGAATGTCTGGGAACGCGGTTTGTCGAAGCTAGGAGTGGGTCACTCCGAAGCGTCAACGCCTGCGGAGACTGCAACCGCTGTGGAGCAGGCTCAGCGAGAGTCTGTTTCTGCAAGTCGCGTCGTTGAACCAGGAAGCCCCTGCCTCAAGGAAGCAACGCAAAGCGTTGCTGAGTAGGCAGGGGTAGTTCACTCGAGCAGCTGAGGCAGTTCGTTGATCGACTCGACGATCGCGTCAGCGCCCGCGCTGCGATACTTTCGTCGGCCCTCTTCGCCGGTGAGCCCGCCGGTGAGCACGCCGACGCTTTGATACGTTCGAGACTGGTCGGCCTCGATGGCGTTCGTCACGGTCCGGATATCGTCGAGCGTGTCACCGACGAACACCGGTCGCTCCGAATCGAGCCGGTCCGCAAGCGTCAACAGAGCGTGGGGATCGGGTTTCCCGGACTCCCAGTCGTCCATCGTAAACCGCAGTCCGTCGGGGACGTCGAGGCCGACTCGATCGAGCGCGATGTCCGCCTCGGCGGCCGGGCGGCCGGTGATGATTCCGATCGGCCACTCCTCGATGGCAGTTCTCGTTTCGGGCGCGAGAATGACCGGCTCGTCGTGGATGTACCCCTCGGCGTCGAGCGTCGGCTCTCCTCCTTCGAGTTCGCGGTACAGATCGTTTCCGAGATACAGCTGCTGGAACACGTCCCGGAGGCGGTCACAGTCCCACTCCGAGAGGATCTGTTCGCGTTCGGCCGGATCGAGTTCGTCGGCGATCGCGGTTTCGGCCGCCTCGAGCCCGCCGCCCGAGGCGGCGATCAATCCCGCGTACGTCTCGATGCTCAACCGCGGCTTCTCGCGGCGAGCCAACACGTACAGCGCCGCGGCGTACGTGAGTTCCCAGTCGTCGTTGAACCCGCCGGCGTCCTTGAACAGTTGGATCTGCGCTTTCTCGATAGTCTCACCGTAGACGTGCTCGATCGACTCGACGATCGCCCGCCGGTAGGAGTCGGCAACGTCGACCAAGACGCCGTCGACGTCGAGGACGATTGCGTCGACGTTCATGCTGATACCCCGAACGGTGTGTTCATGTATTGAGTTCGAAGAGCGTGTCGCCCGAAAGCGTTTCCGGAGTCGCGTCGACGACGGACGGGTCGTTGCCCAGCGTGGTGAACAGACAGTCCGCGCCGGCGGCGACCGCGATGTCGGCGAGCGGACGCTGGAGCTCCGGCGGACAGTTC
>CAYQWI010000021.1:8467-13025 GCA_964421165.1 uncultured Natronomonas sp. | reverse complement strand
ACCGATCCCCGCCTGGTCAGCGGGCCCTCCACAGCAGATAGATCGCGTTCGGTACGATTTTGGCCCCGACAGTTCAGCTTCGGTGATCTAATTGCCGGGGACCGCACGGTCAGTCGCGATCGCGTTTGCCGTCCTCCTCACCGTTTCGATCGTCGGCCCGACGATCGTGTTCGGACAGGCGGCGATCATCGCGGGCGAACCGCGCCTCGACGTTGACGCGCCGGACTCGACGCTTACTCCCGGACAGACCTCCCAACTCGAACTGCAAATCTCGAACGACGGTCGCGTTTCGCTCGGCTCGCCCGAATCGCGTGACGCCGTGACCGCCGCCCGAAACGTCCGCGTCGAAGTCGAAGGCGACGGCCAAATCGAGATCGAAACGAGCAGGCAGGCGATCGGCACCGTGACCGAAAACGAACCGCGGTCCGTCCCGATCGCGGTGACGGTTCCGGAGACCGCCGAGCCCGGCGAGTACGAACTCGACGTCGAATTGCGCTATCAATATACCTCACGGATGGAACCGGGAGCGGGCGTGATGAACGAGCGGACTCGAACCGTCACCCGGTCCGTTGACGTCGAGGTCGATGATTCGGCGCGGTTCGAAATCACGAACACCTCGACTGACGCCCAGATCGGCGATCGCGGATCGATGTCGGCGACGATCGAAAACGTCGGTAGCCAGACCGCGAGCGACGTGCGGCTCACGTTGGAATCGACCAGCCAGATGCTCGCAGTCGGAAGCGGGTCTGCCGAATCAACCCGTGCGGGAACGCTCGAGCCGGGCGAGAACACTACCGTCAGCTACGATGTCGCCATCGACGGCGACGCCTCGGTTCGGGAGTTCGCCCTCGACGGGACCGTTCAATTCACCGATCCTGACGGCGTCCGGGACGTCGAGGAAGGTCTTTCCGCCGGCGTCGAACCCGCCGAAAAGCAGCGGTTCAGCTTCGAGGATGTCGAATCAACGCTTCGGGTCGGAGAGGACGGCGACATCGTCGGGACGGTTCGAAACGAGGGCCCCTCGACAGCCAACAGCGTCGTTGTCCAATTTGCTGATGAATCACCCAACGTCGTCCCGATCGAGAGCTCCGTCGCCGTCGGCACGCTCGAAGCGGGCGAATCCGGCGAGTTCCGCCTGCCGATCGAATTGACCCGCGAGGCCGAAGCGATCCCGAAAAACTTCGATATGGCCGTCGCCTACCGGACTGAGGAGAACGAGCGCAGGGCGTTCGAAGATATCGACCTCTCGGCCGATATCGAAGAGCGCCGCGACGAGTTCCTCCTCGATATCGAGGATCGAGAACTCGAAGCCGGGGATTCGACGTTGATCGACGTTGCGGTGACGAACAACCTCGATGAGACCGTCACCGACGTGGAGGCGAAGCTGTTCACCGACGGGCCGATCAGTAGCGACGACGACGAGGGGTACGTTGAATCGCTCGATCCCGGCGAAACGACGACCGTCACGTTCCGGGTCAGCGCGGCTTCGGACGCGACGCCCCGGACGTACCCGCTGCAGATGGATTTCAGATATGACGACGCAAGCGGAACGAGCAAGGTCTCGGATACGTATCGAACGTCGCTCGTCGTCACTGAAGCCGAAGAAGAAGGATTCCCGTGGATACTCGTCGGCGCGGCCGTCCTCGTCCTCCTGATCGTGGCCGCAGTATACTGGCGGCAGCGGGGCTGAAAGCATGACGTCGGGCTCGTCGTTCGACGCGTTCGTCGAGCGCGTGAACGGAACCGTCCTTCGTCGACCGCTCGCGGTCGTCGCCGTCTTCGCGCTCGTGACCGTTCTGATGTTCGGCGGCTTATCGCTTATCACCGTCGACGAGGAAGCGACTGACGCATTCACCGAGGGACTACCTGAGCAGGAGGCCTTCGACGCGGTCAACGAGCAGTTCGGCGATCGGTTCGAAGATGATCAGGCCTCGACGCAACTCATTCACGTCAGCTCCAACGTTCTCTCGAAGCCGGAGTTACTGCGGAGTCTCGAAGTGCTCGAACGGACCGAGCGCCGGGCGTCGCTGCGGTACGACGGTGCCGCCGGTCCGGCGGTGTTGATCGCGCAGTCGATCGATCCGACTGCGACGACGCCGGCCGAGCAGCGCCGGACGATCGAACGCGCCTCCGAGCGCGAAATCAGAACGGCGGTTCGGGAGCTGTCCGACGAACCGCAGTTTCGATCCCTCCTCTCGGAAGATTTCAACCCGACCGCCGCGTCCGCGTCCGCCTCGATAACGGTCGTTACACACGACGTACCGGCCGGAGATACGCAGGATCCAGAAGGGGGGAGCGATATCCTGCAGGAGATTCAGGTCTCGATGACGACGATCGCCGACGATGCGGGCGGTGACATCCGCGTGTTCGGTTCGGGGATCATCAGCGAAGAGTTCGGGAACATCATCGGCGATTCGCTGACGATCGTCCTGCCGGTCGTCCTCGTGTTGATTTTGGCGTTTCTCGCGATCGCCTATCGCGACCCGATCGATCTCGTCCTCGGACTGTTGGCGCTGTTGATGACGCTCGTGTGGACGTTCGGAACGGTCGGGTACGTCGGGATCCCGTTCGATCAGAACATGATCGCCGTCCCCGTGTTACTTCTGGCAGTCGGGATCGACTTCGGCATCCACATCATCAACCGCTACCGCGAAGAACGCGTCAGAGGGCTCGAGACGATCCCCGCGATGACGGAGGCGAACAGACAGCTGATCGTCGCCTTCTTCATCGTCACGGTGACGACCGTCTTCGGGTTCGGCGCGAACGTGATCAGCGATCTCGGGCCGATCAGTAACTTCGGGCTGGTGGCGGCGATCGGCATCACGTACACGTTCTTCATCTTCGGGATCTTCCTGCCGGCGCTGAAGATCGCGAGCGATCGGGCGCGGATCCGGCTCTCGGTCCCGACGTTCGGCTCGAAGCCGATCTCGTCGGAGGACTCCGCGTTCGGTCGGGCGTTGTCGGTCGGCGCGACGGCGACGAAAGTCGCGCCGGCCGCCTTCGTCGTCCTCGCTCTGTTGATCGGCGGCGGGGCGGCGGCGTACGGACAGGACGTGGATCGCTCGTTCGACACTGACGATTTCCTCCCGCCGGAGGAGCTTCCGACCTACATCACGAATCTCCCGGAACCGTTCGCCCCCGGCGAATACACCGTTACTGAAAGCCTCAATGTGCTCGAGGACCGATTCGGCGCGAGTCAGGACGATACCGTCATCCTCTACATCGTCGGCCCATTCGAGGACGATCACGCCCTCGAGTCGATCCATCGGACCAACGAGGATCCGCCCGACTCGTTCGTCGAGATCGATCGCCGCGCCGACACGGAGAGCATCATTACGGTCATCCAAACGCGAGCCGAACGGGATCCGGAGTTCGCTCAACTCGTCGAACGCAACGACCGTTCGGGCAACGGCGTTCCGGACCGTAACCTCGATCGCATCTACGACGAACTGTTCGCTGCCGGTGACGGTCGAGCCGGGGAGTTCCTCACCGACGACCGCCGGGCGGCGAAGATCGAGTACGCCGTCAAAAGCGACGCCGATCAAGCCGAGATCACCGCCGACGCCCGCGAGTTCAGCGATGAGTTCCGGTACAGCGCGACGCCAACCGGGGGCGTCGTCGTGTTCAACGCGATTTCGGATCGGATCTTCGACTCCGCGATCCAGAGTCTGATCGTCGCGATCGCGCTCACGAGCGTCTTTCTCGTCATCGTCTACGGCGTCTTAGAGCGACGCCCGATGCTCGGTCTCGTCAATCTCTTTCCGATCCTGGTGACGGTCGCGTTACTGCTGGCGACGATGCGGGCGATCGGGTTGCCGTTGAACGCGCTGACCGCGACCTTACTCTCTATCACGATCGGCGTCGGCATCGCGTATTCGGTCCACATCACCCACCGGTTCATCGATGAGTACAACATGACCGGCGATACGTACCGATCGCTCAAAACGACGCTCAGCGGGACCGGCGGGGCGTTGACCGGGAGCATGCTCACCACCTCGATCGGAACCGGGGCGCTGGTGTTAGCGATCACGCCGGTTCTCGGTAACTTCGGGCTATTGATGGCGATCAGCGTGCTGTACTCGTACCTCACGGCGATTCTCGTCTTGCCGCCGACGCTTTTCGTCTGGGGGCGATACGCGCCGAAGTCGACCCTGTGACTCCGAGACATCGTCCCAATACCGCGGGCGAAGAATCGTCACAGGGTTTATCTACGGGTACACCCTGTGTCCGGCTGAACACAACGTATGTCTACGGATGAACCCTCCGACGACGGACAGTCCGTCGAAGGAGAAACGGAAGGTGTGCGTGACCGCCTCGAACAGGAGGCAGAGCGGGCGGCCGAACAGTTCGACGACGGGATCGTGGACCTGCTTTCGTGGGTGCTCGATACGGAGACCAGAGCTCGAATCTACGTGTATCTCCGTCAGCATCCGGGGAGTACGAGCGAGGAAGTCGCTGACGGAACTGGGCTGTATCCGAGCACCGTCCGCGAGGCGCTGGCGGAGCTCACAGACGAGGACAAGCTTGAACGCCGCAAGCGGGAATCCAGCGGTGCGGG
>CAYQWI010000021.1:0-8457 GCA_964421165.1 uncultured Natronomonas sp. | reverse complement strand
CAACCCGTACGAATACACCGCGATCGCTCCGAGCGAACTCGTCGGCAGCGTCGTCGGTGAGGTCCAAGAGGAGCTGAACACGGTCTTCAATCTCGACTGTCATCTCGGCGTGGAGACCGAAGGGAGTTCGGACCCGGTAACGATCACGGTGAGTGACGGCGAATCAGATGAGAACGACGCTGCCGATCAGTGAGCGAATCCGGCCATCGAAGCCACTAAACCGCGGCCGCACATCTCAGCCGGTATGAGGGTCGTACTGGGCGGCACGTTCGATCCGGTGCACGACGGACACCGAGCGCTTTTCGAGCGCGCGTTCGAGCTCGGTGACGTGACCGTCGGGCTGACGAGCGACGAACTCGCGCCGAAGACGCGAAGCGCCGACCGGTACGTCCGCTCGTTCGACGAGCGGCGGGAGGATCTCGAAGCCGAGCTCCGGTCGTTCGCCGACGAGTACGACCGATCGTTCGAAATTAAGCAGTTAACGCATCCGACGGGAATCGCGACCGAACCGGGCTTCGACGTGTTGATCGTCTCCCCCGAGACGAAAGCCGGCGGACGGAAAGTCAACGAGGAGCGTCTCGAAAAGGGGCTGGAGCCGCTCGATATCGAAGTGGTCGATCACCGCTACGCCGAGGACGGCGAGATCATCTCCTCGACCCGGATCGTCGCCGGCGAAATCGACGAGCACGGCCATCTCACACCCGACTCGGACGGGCGACAGCCGACAAGGACTGATCGGCGGTAGAGAGCAGACTCTCGAACCCGCTGTTTTTTGCGTCACCGCCTCTCAGAGAGCGATAATGTCTGACCGAGCCGATGTCTGTGTCCTCTTACCGACGCTCAACGAAGCCGAGACGATCGGCGACGTTATCGACGGATTCCGAGCCGAGGGGTTTGACAACGTCCTCGTCGTTGACGGCGATTCGAGCGACAGAACCCGAGAGGTCGCCGCAGACCACGGTGCTCGGGTGATTACTCAATCGGGGAGTGGGAAGGGGCAGGCGGTCCGAGAGGGCGTCGAGTCGATCGACGCGCCGTACGTGTTGATGGCCGACGGCGACGGGACGTACCGCCCCGAAGACGCCGACGCGATGTTGGAGCCGCTCTTCGACGGCCGGGCCGGACACGTCATCGGCAACCGGTTCGCCGATATGGAGCCGGGCGCGATGACCCGGCTGAACGCGGTCGGGAACCGGATGATAAACCGACTGTTCGCGACAATCCACGGCCGGGATCTGAGCGACATTCTCTCGGGCTATCGAGCGTTCACGCGGAGCTCGTTCGATCGGTTTCAACTGGACGCCGACGGGTTCGGTATCGAGACCGAAATCGCCGTCGAGTGCGTCAGACAGGGTATCGGAACCGAAGTCGTCCCGATTCGCTACGAAGCCCGTCCCGACGATTCGGAAACGAACCTCAATCCGCTGACCGACGGCGGCCGAATCATCCTGACCGTGTACACGCTCGCGAAGACGAACAACCCGATCTTTTATTTCGGCAGCGTCGCCTCGGTCGGGACGCTCGCCGGCGTCCTCGTCGCCGCGTTCGTCGGCTACCGGTACGTCGTCGCCGGCGTCTCCCACGAGGTGTTGGCGCTGCTTTCGGCGTTCTTGATCCTGCTTTCCGTCCAGCTTCTCATGTTCGGGGTCCTCTCTGACATCCTCGTGTCCGTGAACAGAGAGCAGACGCGCCGGCTGGAGGAGATATCGGATCGGTTGCGGGATCTCGAAGAGTAACCGCGTCCACCCGGCGGAAAACAGCTATACCGACGGGGACGAATACGAAGCTATGCCCGAAGTAGGCGATACAGCGCCGGATTTCACTGTCCCGCGCGCAGGCGGAAACTCGTACGACGACGTCGAACCGTTCACGCTCTCGGACGCGCTCGGCGACGGCCCGATCGTGCTCGCGTTCTATCCCGCGGCGTTCACGGGCGGCTGTACCGAGGAGATGTGTGCGTTCCGGGATTCGATGGACGCCTTCGACGATCTCGACGCGCAGGTGTACGGCATCAGCGTCGATCTGCCGTTCGCACAGAACGTCTGGATCGATCGACACGATCTCGACTTCCCGATGCTCTCCGATTGGAACCACGAACTCATCCGCGCGTACGACGTCGTCTACGAGATGTACGGCATGATCGAAGGGGCCCAGCGGAGCGTCTTCGTCCTCGATTCGGACGGCGTCATAACCTACCGGTGGATCAGAGACGGCGACAACCCCGACTTCGACGTGTTCGTGTCGTCTCTTCGGGACGAGGTCGAAAAAGCGGCGAGCAATTAAAAGGGAAGCAGCGAGCGGAGTTGGCCGACGAGGCTGTTGTTCGCCTGTTCTCGCTTCGTCTCGAAGACCGGGTGGAGCGCGTTCAAAAGCTCCTGTCTGGTCTCGAACCGCGACTGCGTCGCCTCCGCGAGCGCCTCGGACAGCCGGATCTCGTTCCCCGAGGCGTCGTAGGGGACGCTCGGATCGCCGGTCGCCTCCAGGAGCTCCGTTTCGGTCAGCGGAAACGTCGGTTCCATCCGTTCGAGATGTTCGTCGAGCGCGGCGATGCCGAAAGCGATGATCTCGGGGGCGTCGTCGTCGTTCTGCTGTGGTGGCCGAACTCCCATTAGCACCCCATAGATACGACGTCGTGTTAAATACTCCCGAATCGAAACCGCCAGCGTCCGACTCCGAGACGGGAGACAGACATATTCCGCTCGAACGCCACCGTTCGGACATGACCGATTACACGACGGTCTCGATCCCGAAGGAGCTCTCCGAGCGCGTCGAAGAAACCCTCGAAGGGACGAGTTTCTCCTCGACGAGCGATCTCGTCCGGTTTTTGCTCCGCAGCATCGTCATCCAACACCAGCGGAAGGGCTCGCTCACCGAGGCGGAGTTCGACGAGATAACCGAACAGCTCCGGGATCTGGGCTACCTGGAATGAGAGAGAACATCGGAGGCGTCCAGAGATCACCCGGTCCGTTCACAATCCGTCCAACTGCCAGATCCCTTCGTGAGCCAGTTCGAAAGTCTCCAGAGCGACGCCGGATTCGCCGGCGACGAGCGTCGGTCCGTCCCAGCGGACCGGTCTAGCGTTCCGACACTGCCACCCGCGGATCTCCATGCCACGTTCGTTCATCAGTAGTACGCGGACGTCCCGCCTTTCGCCCGAGCCCGCAAGCCACTCTTCGTACCACGCCCACAACTCCGCCTCTTCGGTTACGCCACGGCGGAGTTCGAGCGTCGGTGAGGTCGTCGCGACCCGGCGATCATCACCCTCACTTCCCGTGGAATCACGTCTCCGGTGCCGACCGAACCCGAACAGTCGCTGCCAGAAGGATCGGTGGGCAGAACCATCCTCCTCGCGTTTGTCGACGGACATCGAGAGGCCGCGAACTTCACTGAATCCGCCGACTATCATCGAATCGATCTCAACGCGAAACCGGAACTTCGGGAGCGGATCATCGCACCCGATACCGGACATCAACAGCCTCCTCCGAGCAGACACGTGGCGCTTAGTAGCATCTCACTCAGATCGCTCTGTTCGCTTGCGATCAGTTCTCTCCGTTTTCCGGGAAACGCCCTCGGACGTTTCCTCCGGAGAGGTCTCGCTGTCCCGTTGACCGGAGTGGGCTTTCTCGACCCCTCCCGTGGGATCGATTCGGGAGCCTTTGGCGGTATCGATCTCACTACCTGCTTTGACTCCAGCCCCGCTCGCAAACGTACTCCCCGTCGAATCCTCGGTTCGCGTCTCCGTCGATTCGGCGTGCGTCGGTTCACCACTACTGCGGGAGTATCGGACCATCCCCTCGTGAGCGATAACGAGGCGTTCGATAGCCACACCGTCGCGATTCGCATCAAGTCTCGGACCATCGTATCGAGTCGGCCAAGCGTCTCTGAACTCCCATCGCGGTCCCGGTTCACCCTCTTCGTCGAGAAGCACGACAGCGATGCTTTGACGGGCCTCATCAACGCTGCCCCGTTCGACTTTTTCGCGCCACTCGAAGAGGCTGACAGAGTCGTCAGTCACCCCGTTCTCGAGAACGAGCGGCGCGTACTCGTTCAACCCCCAGAGCTTCCGGTGTCTCGGCGGGTCGGTACCCTCCCGGTACTCGACGACGTTCGTTCGGTTCTGGGGGATGTGACAGCGACTGAATCCCGCTTTCACGATACTGTCGAATTCCAAGAGGAACCGCGTCTGCCGATAGGGACCGTGTCTATCGGGCATCGTCACTCCGCCGGTGTACGCAACTTCGGCATTTGCAAAGTATTCTCTAGCATGATTCGTGTATCGTGCGCCGGCAGACGATAAAAAACCACGTATTTGACGCCGGATCGCTCCGTCGGACGAACGGCAGTGAGTTCCACTTCGAGCTCGGTGCATGAAATAAAGAATTCGGCAGTTAGGGGCTCTCTTTTTTCAAACCTGACGTAACGCTCCGTGTTTGGATGGTGAGACAATCTCTCGCGGGTCAGTTACTCCGTGTCCCCGCCGTGCTCTCTTTGTCCGGATCTTACCGGAAGTAGACGCTAAGTCCCCCTTCCCCCTCGGCGAGCGCCAACGGTACGAGTAAGGTGGGAGAATTCACTGGATTCGACAGCTGTTCCATCAGATTCGACAAGGGTCACAAAACGCTCTACAGGGAACTGTCGCTTTTTACGGAGACATCTTTCACGGACGCCGTTCGGTACCCATCCATCCCTAGAAGCGGGCGAAATCCCCGAGTAGCGGACGAAGACATCCTCGAACTCGTAGGTCCGAGAGTCGGATGAACACGTTCTCTCCGGTGCCGAGATGGCTGACGGATTGCCGATCGGTCGCCGCGGCGTGCTCGGTCGCCTTCATCAGTTAGCCGATACGGAGACGCTCGCCCACAAGAAGATCGGTGGTCGGAGTATCGTCTGGTGGCTTTTCAAAACGGGCGACGAGATCGATCGGGCGAGATTCCGGAGACAGGGACGACGTGACGCTGGATAGGCGCGAGGCACCGACCCTCGAGGAAGGACTCTCCCAGGAGAAGGTCCGAAAGGGGACGGACATCTGGTAGATCGCGCGGAATCATTTTCGACACTGTCGACGCTCGGACGCCCAGAACAGCCGACGTGCCGCTTCATCATCACTCGGGGAATTCGAGCTCCCCTTCCGGCGGTTCGATATCGACGACGTCGAACGGAACTGAGTTTCCCGATCTGTCGAACGCCGCGACGTTGTCGATATCGTAGGGGGGAACGGCGACGAACACGACTTCGTGAAGATCGTCGGCTTTCGTCAGCGCGAGCAGACCGTCCGGGTGCGTGAGAAATCGACCCGACGCGCCGGGCGTCGAGAGGTCCATCCCGAAGACCGCGGCCACCGATCGGCCGGTGTCGGGGAGATACATATCGGTGAACACCGGTCGATCGTCCGGAAGCTCCGCGCCCAGTTCGTCTGCCGGCGTCACGGCGATCGAGACGGTGACCGAGGCCGGATCGCGATCCTCGGCGAGTTCGAGCAGCGCCGTCAACAGCCCTCGCGTGATATACACCACGCGTACGATTCGGATGGAATCGACAAAATATCTGCGGGAAGCGCGGCCGGCCTCGCTACGCGAGTCGATCGACGATCGTCTCGTCGTCGACGACGAGGTTGTACGCTCCCTCGTCGTCGTTCCAGAGGACGAGCGCGTTCTCGAAGCGGAGCAACGCGCCGTACGGCGCGTTCGACAGTTCGTCGTTCAGCGCCGATTCGCGGGTCAACACGGCGTAGTGATCCGCCCGCTCGGAGCCGTCGCCGATCTTGAACAGCGGGTTCCCGTCCTCGGAGAGGTTCGGCGACAGCTTCAGCGCCGCGATGTCGATCCGTTCCGTAACGTGGCGCTCGGTATCGGCCATCTTCGCGACCCGGGTCGGATCCGGTTCGTATTCGATGGCGCGCTCTCCGTCAGTGCGAATCAGCAGATACGCGAACTGGACCGTCGATTTGGTGTACGTCCCGTCTCCGCCGTTCGGAGCCGCGGCGTCGAGCCGTTTCTGGAACGCCGGCGGTTCGATGTCCGGTTTTCGGGCGAACGTCCAGCCGCGATCCGACGGCGATTCGTCCGGCCAGAGTCGGACCGTCGGCGCGTACACCGTCGCGTCCTCGTGGCGCTCCAGAAGCTCCCGTTCGATCCCTCGGAGTCGGGTCGCGGTTCGCTCCTCGGCGGGCGAAATCGCCAGAAGCGCTCCGTCGGGGGCCAACGCGTCGAGATACCGCTCCGCGACGTCGACCGGCGAGTCGAGTTCCGAAAGCACGTTCGCGAACACGATGAGATCGTACTCGCCCTCCGGTTCGAACGCCTCGGCGGTCTCGCGAAAGATCGTCGTCGAGAACCCGGGGCGCGTCCCTTCGAGCATCGATTCCAGAATCTCGGCTCCTGCACCGGGTTCGACGGCGTCGTATTCGACGAGCGTGTCCTCGGGGAGATACTCGTGGATACCGAGCGCCGGGCCGCCCGTTCCGGCCCCCACGTCGAGGATGCGAAGCTTTCGGGATAACAGCCCTGCACGTCCGATCTCGTCCAGCGCGTACTGGATCGCCGCGTAGTAGTCGGGGAGGTGATACAGCGCGTAGGCGAACGCGGTGTCCTCGTCGTAGGTGACCGACTCGTCGGCGAAGTACGACACTTTCAGTTCGTCGATGCGCGTTCTGAGCCGATCGCCGGCCTCGCCGTCCGGCCAGCCGACTCCGAACCGCTCGACGAGTAGCTCTTCGAAGCGCCGAGCTTGCGGTTCGGGAAACCGCTCGACGCCGTCGAACGTCGGTCGGATGAGTTCGTTCTCGACCGGAACGAAACGTCCGTCCTCGCGCTCTCGAATCTCGAGTTCGAAGGCGTGCTCTCTGAGCGTCTGTCTGACGACCGCCGGATGGGGTTTCGATTCGACGTACTCGTAAATCTCGTCGGGATCGATCGGACGGACGTTTCGGAGATACCGCGCCGTATTGAGGATCTCGTCCGCGTCGGTCATCGGCCGGCCTCTTCGTACAGTTCGACGAACGTTTCGCGATCGGCGTCCGCGATCCGCGCTGCGGCGTCCGCGACCGATTCGCCGCCCTCGAAGCGATCCTGTATCTCGGCGTACACCTCCGGCGTGTTTCCGACGAGTCCCTCGACCAGTTCCGAAAGCGGCTCCGAAAGCGCCGTGTGAAACCGCGGATCGATATCGTCCGCCGCGAGCGCGTACGCCAACACGGCCGTGTGCGCTCGGGCCTGTACCGTCTCCATCGCCCGATCGTGTGCGTCAGGCGTCGTTTCGAACACCTCGTTTCCGGCCGCAGAGAGCGCGTCGCGGATCGCCTCGACCGTCGGGCCGTTCCGATCGGTCACGACGGGGATATTTCCGGGGGCGTTGGACGCCGAAAAGAGCGGATGAAAGCTGGCCAGCTCGCGGTCTTCGGCGTGGTCTCGAAGCGCCGAGACGGAGTCGCGCATCTCGCCGGAGACGTCGACGACCGCCTCGGTCGCTTTGGGCGCGTGTTCTTCGATCGCCTCTGGAACCGCCGACATCGGCACGGCGACGCAGACGACGTCGAACCGCTCGTCGGTGTCGAGCGGGACGGATCGGGCGTCGGGCATCGTCGCCGCCGCCGCGGCCGCCGTCTCGGCGTTCCGATCCGTGAACGCGATCGCGTCGGCACCGCTGTGAGGGGCGAACCACCGGCCCATCTCCCCCGCGCCGACGACGAGCAGTTGCATACCCTCCGATTGCCTCCCGGAATAAAAAAGGGGTTCGTCTCGTCCGTCGAAAGTATATAAATGGCGGCTCAGAGGTGTGCGTCGTCACACGGGGCTCGGAGCGGGGGTAAACGCGTCATCACAGCCGCCACGCGTCGGTAGGTGTCGGCGGGTTTTGTAGCTTGCTGGCTCGCTTCGACCGTCGCGGTCGGTATTCGTTTTCTTCTCGCGGTCGGTTTTCTTTTCCCCCTCGCGGTCGATCAGGCCGATTCGACGACCAGCCGCTTCGGGTACTCCGTGAAGTTCTCGTAGCCGTCCTCGGTGACGACGACGAGATCCTCGATCCGGACGCCGCCCACGTCGGGATCGTACAGCCCCGGTTCGACCGAAACGACGTTACCGGGTTCGAGTTCTATCTCCTGTTCGGAGAGTCTCGGATACTCGTGGATGTCGAGACCGACGCCGTGGCCGGTCGTGTGGATGAATCCGGTTTCCGCCGTCTCGTCGGCGCGAAGCGTCGGTACTCCGGCGTCTTCGTACACGTCACAGACCGCCGCGTGAACCTCGCTTCCGGATACCCCCGCTTCGAGCGCGTCGAGTGCGGCCTCTTGGGCTTCGAGCGTGAGATCGTACCACGCCTCGATCGTCTCGGACGGTTCGCCGACGCAGAACGTCAGGGTCATGTCGGAGTAGTAGCCGGTTTCCTTCGAGCGGGGGAAGATGTCGACGATGATCGATTCGTTCGGTTCGTTCGGACCCGAGCAGCGGTCGTGTGGATCCG
>CAYQWI010000020.1:0-13068 GCA_964421165.1 uncultured Natronomonas sp. | reverse complement strand
TCAGGTTTCCAGCCGCTCTCGGTGGGTTTCGACCAGCCGTTCGGCCTCCTCGCGATGTTGGGTCGTCCGCCAGCGAACCCGGCTCCCGTCACCGTACGCGAGCGCCTCTTTGAGTTCGCTGCGCAACGGCCCGTGGTCGACAGCGAGGACGGTTCCGCTATCGTCTCCGAGCTCGTAGACGCCGTAGCGGTCGGGGACGGTCCCGATCGTCGACCGATCCAGTGTCTCCCACGCTTTTTTCAGCGGCATCAGGATCCCTCTCCGGTATCGGACGCCGACTCGTCGTCCACGCTGTCGACGATTTCGTACGCCATTTCGCTCGTTTGATCCTCCGCGAAGACGAACACCCGACCGCGAGCGACGTCGGGGTCAGCACGCACTTCGATCCGGTAGCCGAGATTCGTCGCCTCGACGCCGGGGAACAGTGCAGACTCCTCGTCACGCTCTAGGATCACCCGACCAACGCCGGTCGACTCGAGGATCTCATCGTGAGTGCTCCGGTCGTTGACGTACACCATGACGCCCTCGCGTTCGTCGGGCGAGGTAACCAATACGTGAACGTCCCGGCCGGGCGGACAGACGACGCTCCCGTCGCGTTTTTCCGGAACGCCGTGATAGAACACCGACCGACCGTCGAGATACTCCACCTCGACGCCCTCGGACTCCAACGAGACGTGAAGCGTCTCCGGCGATACGTCGTTTCGGACGGTCATCGACGGAGATTGGAGAGCCGTCCTCAAAAACCGGCCGGTCGGACGCCGCGGGGCGGGAAACGGTTCAGGCGGCGATGACGGTTTCGCCAGCTCGGACCCGCTGGCGTTTCGACACCCGAACGTCGTCGAGGTCGTACGAGGGCGGCAAGAGAACGTCGACGCGAGAGCCGAACGAGATGTGACCGATCCGCTCGCCCCGTTCGAGTTCGTCACCGGGGTCGACGTACGGGTGAATGCGCCGGGCGACGGCTCCCGCGATGAGCGTCACCTCGTACTCGCCGCAGTCGATTCGAACCCGCTCGTTTCGCTCCGACTCCTTGTCGAACGCCGGGAGGTGACCCCCCGGTGTGTGTTCGACGGCTGTGACCGTCCCCGCCTCGGGTGCCCGGTTGACGTGAACGTCGGTCACGTTCATGAAAACGGCGACTCGGACGCGGTCGCCCTCCGCTCGGATGACCGAAACGCGGCCATCGGCGGGGGCGACGATTCCGGACGGCGGCGGGGACCGCGTCGGGTCGCGGTGAAACCACAGGACAGCGGCCGTCGCCCCCAGACAGACGGCCGCGAGCGGCGGGCTCAAGACGGCTAACGGGATCGCACAGATGAGCGGAATACGAGCGAGTCTCCACGCCCCCGGCGCGAACGACGGGAGCGACGGATCCGTGATGAGAGGCGGGCTCACGACCTGTGTGTTCGGGCCGAAAAGTAAGGTCGTTTTGGTCCGTCGCGTCGCCGATCGCGGCGGCTATCGTGGTGCTGCGCCGGTCCCCGCCCCGACCGCGCCGAGATCGAACTGCCCCGAGGTCACTGGAACGCCGGCGTACGGATCGGAGTCGAGCAACAGCGACCCGTCGAGATCGGCGTAATCGAGCAGCGGAAGTAGATGCGCCGATCCGGCGAGCGACGCGTTCGTCTCGATCATACAGCCGCACATCACCTCGAGTCCGTGCGCGCGAGCCGTGTGAATCAACTCGATCGCGGGCGTCAGCCCGCCCGTTTTCATCAGCTTCAGGTTCACGATATCGCAGCGATCGGCGAGCCCCGGAACGTCGGAAGCGACGAGACAGGACTCGTCGGCGGCGATCGGTAACGGGGAGCGCTCGTAGACGTATTCGAGTCCACCGATCGTTTCGTCGGGAACCGGCTGTTCGACGAACTCGACGCCGTAGTCGGCGAGCGCTCGACACTTCCGAACCGCCTCTTTGGGCGTCCACGCCTCGTTGGCGTCGACGCGGATCGTCGCCCCGGGTGCGGCGGTTCGGACCGCCTCGACGATGTCGAGGTCGCGGTCAGTGCCGAGTTTCAGTTTCAGGATCGAGTAGCCGCTATCGACCGCTTCGCTGGCGCGAGTTCCCATCTCGTCGGTTTCGTCGAGCCCGATCGTGAACGACGTTTCCGGATATGAACGGTCCGCAGATCGCCCGAGAAGTCGGTAGACCGGAGTGTCGAGCAACTTCCCGGCGAGATCCCACAGGGCAACGTCGACGGCGGCTCTGGCGGCCGGATTGTCGCGAGCGATCGACCGCATCCGATCGGAGATCTCCCGTCTCGCGTGGGGATCGTCGACGCCTTCGACCATTTCGAGCAGGTCCGGTAACAGCGCCTCGACGGTCGCCCGAGTCTCGCCGTAGTGGGGTGACGGGGCCGCGGCTCCGTATCCGGTCTCGCCGTCGTGCTCGATCTCGACGACGACGTTTTCGGTCGCGTCCATCGTTCCGCGGGCGATCGTAAACGGAACGTCGAGCGCCAACTCGACGGTTTCGAAGCGAGCGTTCATAACTGGTCCACGATCGCGTCGGCACTATCACGCACCGGATCGACGGCCGGCGCGTCGATCGATTCGCTGTACGCTTCGATCGCCGCTTGAGCCGCAGCGTCCTCGAGTCCGCGAGTGTTCAACGCGCCGCCGAGAAGCTCCGCGGGTGCGACCGGCTCCGCTAGATCGACGTACAGTTCCGCGAGCGTTGACGGGTCCGTGATCGGGAACGACTCGAAGCCGTGGATCGCGTCGCGGCCGGCTTCGTGACAGAGGACGAGATGATCCGGCTGTGCGCCGTGAAGGATCCCACAGGTGACCGTCGAGTACGCCGGGTGGGCGATCGATCCCTGTCCCTCGACGAAGAGGTACTCGTACTCGTCGGCGCGCTCTATGAGCATTCGCTCCACGGCCCCGCTCGTGAAATCGCTGATCGTTCGGTCGATCGCGATCCCGCTCCCGTCGATCATGATCCCGGTCTGGCCGGTTGGAACGAACCCGGCGTCGAGCCCCGCATCGCGAGCGGCTTCGACGAGTTCGAGCGTGGTCGTCATCTTTCCGGTCGAGCAGTCGGTGCCGACCGTCAGGACGATCTCGACGTCGAGGTCGCGAGCGATCCCCTCGGCGACAGTCAGATCGCCCGGCGGATTCCGAACGTCGCGTAACTCGACGCCGTACTCGGCGGCGAGCGCTGAGAGTTCCTCGTCCTCGTTCAGAAAGTAGTGAAGCCCGGAAACGACGTCGGCACCGCGTTCGATCGCGGCCCGGACGTCGGGACGCCACGATTCGTCGAAACCGCCGCCGATGGGTGAGATACCGATAAAGAGGGCGTCGAAGTCGGGAGCGTCGTCGACGCCGTTGACGATCGGAACGTCGCCCGCGTCGACATCGGGAAGATGCTCGCCGACCGTCGTTCCGGCCGTTTCACGGTCGAGGACTGCAACAGCGTTCTGATCGCCGTACCGAAGGACACCGACCGCGGTTTTGGCACGATCGGGGAACTGCTCGTGGGCGAGAATCGCGATTCGCATACGGCCACTGAGTTCACGATGGATAATAAATGCACCACCGAGCGGCCGTTCCGGATCGAGTATCGAGACTAATCGTCCGTTAAACTGGGGCGTGCACAAAAACGGTCGAAAGGTATATGACGCCTGCAGCGTCGTTGCCGACAACGATGGATTCCGTCACTGCGAAGGACAGCAGCGGCGTGGTGTCTCGATGACGAACGAAACGACACCGGCGACCGGGACGAACGAAACGACACCGGCGACCGGGACGAACGAAACGACACCGACGACCGGGACGAACGAAACGATATCACCGCCTTGCGACACGGTAGATATGATCTGTGCCTGCGGGGCCGATCTCTCGTTCGACCGTTCGGCCGAGCGCGTGACGTGTCAGTGTGGTGCTAGTTATGCGGTGACGATAACGCAGTTGACACAGCCGGACGGCGGCGGGGTTTGAGATACCGGCGTCGTTCGGTCACTCCCGAACGGCGATCACACCGATCAGTCCGCCCGGCTCGTGTGGGATGCATAGGTAGTGGTGTCGACCGGGAACCTCGAACGTGTGCTCGTATGTCTCCCCCGGTGGAATGTTTCCGCCGCCGCGTGCGTGCCACTCCTCTCGAGCGGTTTCGAGATCGTCGTATCCACCGGAAGCGAAGTACGTCGCGTCGTCCGGGATCGTCGTTTCGTATGCGGTGACGGTGTGCCCCCGCGAGCCGTTGTTCCCCCAGACGACGGTGTCGCCGACGGTGACCTCGTACTCCTCGGGAAGAAACGCGTTCGCCGACATCCCGATATGGAAGTCGTCGTCGCTGAGGCCGTTATCGAGACAGCCGGCCGTCGTCAACGCCGCTCCGATCCCGACGGCCGAGAGAAACTCCCGTCGATCCATACCGGCGCTTGCAGGCGATAGATCATATGCTCCCCGATTCCGGACGGAAACGAACGTACTAAGGCGTCCGTCTCCGACCGGCGAAACAGAGTCATGCAGCCGCGGTTCCTCGGACAGTTGGGACTTGCCGATCTCGTGACAGCCGCGAGCGCCGCGATCGGGTTCGCTGCCGCCGCCAGTGCCATCGTCGATCCCGAGGTGGCTGCACGGCTGATCCTGCTCGCCGCGATCGCGGACGGGCTCGACGGTATTATCGCCCGTGCTCGCGGCGGAACGGCCGTCGGTCCGATGCTCGATTCGCTCGCTGACGTCTCCTCGTTCGCCGTCGCTCCCGCGATCTTGGTGTACGTCGTCGCGACGGGCGGTGGCGGTTTGTCGTTCGGCACCCCCGTGGTCGTCGCGGCGATACTCATCCCCGCGATATACGTCTCGATGGCCGTCGTCCGGCTCGGGTTCTACACGCTAGAAGACAGCGAAACCCCCGAGACGAAGGGCGTCCAAACGACGCTCGCCGCGACTGTCCTCGCAGCGTCCTATCTCGCCGGCGTGTCGGAGCCGTGGATACTGCTCGGGGTGACTGCGCTCTTTGCGTACCTGATGATCGCCTCGATCACGTACCCCGACCTGTACGTCCGCGACGCGGTGATCCTCGGCGCGCTCCAGGCCCTCGCCATCGCGTTTCCGACGGCGTTCAGCCGCGCGTTTCCGAGATCGCTTTTGCTGTTTGCCGTGGCGTACCTCGTGCTCGCACCGTTCATCTACTGGCGCGATACGACGGGCTGATACGGACGGCTGTAGACGAGTCCCGCTCGTCGTCGGCACCGTTCCTGACGACGAGTGGCAAAAAACTACACCCGTCCGTGTGAAGGGAAACGCTCTTGGGTCGTTCGACAGGACTGTACAGTATGAGCAACGGGGACGACGAGGGTGCTGACGGCGACGCGGCCAACGGGACGGACGAATCGCCCGACGCAACCGAAACCGACGACGAGCCCGAACCGGACGCCGACGTCGAGGCCTTCGAGTCGCGTCTCGACGACATCGAAGCGGCGCTCGAAGCTGCCGAAACGGAGCCGGATCTTGACGGCGTCGAAGCCGACCTCGAAGCGATCGAAGCGGAACTGGAGGAGGCGACGTTTCCGGTTCCCGAACCCGAAGACGACGAAGAAGAACCCGAAGACCCGAAGGAACCCCTCGAATCCCGGATCGACGAACTCCGGGACGGGATCGAGGAGCAGCGTGGGCCCTACGGCGAAGATGTCGCGGACGGAACCGACAGCGCAGCCGGGACGATCCGGGGGACGCGCTGGACCAGAGACGGCGAACCGGCCGTCGTCGAAGCCGTCGAGACGTTCCTCGAAACCGCCGGAGACGAGTTCGACGAGACGTTCACCGTCGAAGGAGACGATCTCGATGCACACGTCGACGCCGTCGAATCGGTCGGCGAGACGGCCGCCGACGGTCGCCTCGATGCGGACGAGGACGCCGAGACGATCGCCGCGCTGTTGGACGCGGTCGACGCACTCGAAGGCGCGCTCGAAGACGCCGAGGAGTGGAGCGATCTCGAGATCGCAGAACAGCTCTCCCGCGAAGGGTTTTACGACCGACTGACGCCGGAAAATCGCAAGGACTTCCCGCCGGAACTCGGCGTCATCCGTATCGCCGAGGCCGAAAACGATCCCGAGCGCATCGTGATGGCGCTGGATCACTTCGACTCGGATTTCATGGTCGAAAACTGCGTCGATGCCCTCCGACGGCTCGGTTCCGAGGAAGCGTTCGAGCCGATGCAGGGGCTCGCAAAACGCCGCGACGCGGACGCCATCGAAGTGCTCGGAAAGATCGGCGACGAGCGCGCCGTCGATATGCTCGTCGATTACGTCGACAGCGGGAATCCGCCGCTGCAGAAAGCGACGATCCGCGCGCTCGGCGAGATCGGGAGCGAGGAAGCCAGCGCCGAGATCGCGAACGCGATGGCCGACGAGGAACCGGCCGTCCGATCGATCGCCGCCAGAGCGTTGGGGCTCATCGGTGACACACGCGCGATCGATCCGCTCTCGGAACGGCTCGGCGACGGCTCGGAAGCCGACGAGGTGCGATCCTCCTCGGCGTGGGCGCTGGTTCAGATCGGGACTAAACGGGCTCTCGAAGCCGCCGCGGAGCACGACGACGACCGCGTCTACACAGTGCAAACGGAAGCACAGAAAGCGCGAGATGCGCTTTCGTCGCCGTCGGAGCCGCCGGCACCCACATCAGAGTAGCGACGGCCACTGCTTTTCGCCGCTTCGGCGTCCCGCGACACTCCCCGTTCCCACGCTGTATTTTAAATAGCTCTCGACGAAACAGTAGCGCATGCGAATTCATCGAAGGGACATCCAGCGCGATATCCACGATCTGGGATCGATGCTCGGTAGGGTCATCGAAACGCAGGAATCCGCCGCTGCGTTCGACACCGTCGAGACGATCCGGACGCGATCGATCGATCGCCGTGAGGGTGAGGCGACGATCGAAAGCGTGACCGGAGAGCTCGACGGACTCGACGCCGATCGAGCGCTCACCGTCGCTCGCGCGTTCACCGCGTATTTCGAGTTGATAAATCTCGCGGAGGAGCGAGAGCGGATTCGAGCGATCCGAGAACAGACCCAGGCCGGCGTCCCGGACGACGGCATCGAGGAAGCGATCGACGCGCTCGTCGCGGAGAACGCAGACCGGATCGAGCAGATTCTCGACGACGTGTTCGTTCAGCCGACCTTCACTGCACACCCGACCGAGGCTCGACGAAAGACGGTGAAAGCGAAGCTTCGAGCGGTCTCGGCGGCGCTGGAAACGCTCGATGAGCGACTCCTGACGGACAAAGAGGCCGGCCGGACCGAGCGGGAACTCAGAGCCGAAGTCGAAAGCCTCTGGCAGACGCCACAGATCAGACAGCGACAGCCCGAGCCGTTCGACGAGGCTCTGAACGTCCAGTGGTACCTCGAGAACACGCTGTTCGACGTGGTCGGTGAGGTGTACGCAGAGCTCGAGACGGCACTCGAGGAGCGAACGGACCTCGACGGCGTCTCCGTGCCGGAGCTGTTCGCGTTTCGCTCGTGGGCGGGCAGCGATCGGGACGGGAATCCCCACGTGACACCCGAGGTGACCGCAAAGACGCTTTCGAGACAGCGACGCGTCGTCCTCGAACGGTATCGAGACGAACTGAAGCGGCTGTCGGGCGTGTTGAGCCAGGACTCAGAGCACGTCGCCGTCAGCGACCGGATTGACGGTCGACTCTCGTTCCACGAGCGCGCGCTTCCGTCCGTGTACGCCGAGGCCGGAGAGCGCTATCCGGACGAACCGTACCGACAACTGCTGCGGCTGATGCGCGAGCGCCTCGACCGGATCGGTTCCGTCCGCCCCGGTGAATACGACGATGTCGACGAGCTGGTCACCGATCTGGACGCGATCGCGGACGACCTTCGCTCGAACGGTGCCGAGATCATCGCGTCGACGCACGTCGATCCGCTCCGGAGACGCGTTGCGACGTTCGGGTTTACGTTCGCGAGCCTCGACCTCCGAGACCATCGCGAGAAACACACCGAAACGCTGGAGGCGGCCTTCGAACAGCAGGGGATCGACTACGCCTCGATGGGCGAAGCCGAACGCGTTCAGCTGCTCACCGACGCGATCTTGGAAGACGACGCCGTTATCGAACTCGACCGCGCGGATGAGCTCGACGAGACGGCACGGCGCGTCCTGACCCGGTTCGAGCGGCTCGCGGAGTGGCAACGCGAGTACGGCCCAGCGGCGATCGACACGTACTGTATCTCGATGTGCGAGGAACCGAGCCACGTCCTCGAGGTACTGTTTTTGGCCGATCAGGTCGGCGTCGTCGATCTCCCCGGCCACTGCGGCCTCGACGTGGTGCCGCTTCTCGAAACCGAGGCCGCCCTCTCCGGTGCCCGACGAATCATCGGAACGCTCTTTGAGAACGACGCCTACGCCGCCGCACTCGAGGCCCGCGATCGAACCCAGGAGATCATGCTGGGATATTCGGACTCCTGTAAGGAGAACGGCTTCTTCGCCGCCCAGTGGTCGCTACACAGGAACCAAAAGCGGTTGGCCGAGATCTGTGCGGAGTACGACGTCGGGTTGCGGCTCTTTCACGGCCGCGGGGGATCGATCTCGCGCGGCGGCGGCCCGATGAACGACGCGCTGTTGGCGCTCCCGAACGAAACCGTCACCGGCGCCGTCAAGTTCACCGAGCAGGGGGAAGCCATCGCCGAGAAGTACGGCAACCCGAAGATCGCGACGCGGGAACTCGAACAGATGCTCAACGCCCAGCTCAAAGCCCGAAGTCGAGCGTTGCAGCATCCAGAGGAACCGGTCGAGAACGAGTGGGTCGAGGCGATGGAAACCGGTTCGAACGCCGCCAGAACGGCCTATCGAGATCTGTTGAACACCGACGGTTTCGTCACGTTCTTCGAGCAGGCGACACCGATAACGGTGATCGAGGACCTCAATCTCGGCTCACGCCCCGCCTCCCGAAGCGACGAGCGAACCGTCGAGGATCTGCGGGCGATCCCGTGGGTGTTCGCGTGGACGCAGGCCAGATGTATCATCCCGGGATGGTACTCACTCGCCACCGGTCTGGACGCGTATCTGGACGACGGCGGCGACCTCGAAACGCTCGAAGAGATGTACGAAGCGTGGCCGTTTTTCCGCTCGATGATGAACAACGCCGCGATGGCGCTGGCGAAGACGGATATGGCGATCGCCACGCAGTACGCCGATCTCGCCGACGACGAGCCCCGTCGTCGGGTGTTTTCGGAGATCGAAGCGGAGTACGAGCGAGCGGTCGAGTTGGTCAGTACGATCACCGGCGGCGATCCGCTCCCGCTTTCGGGATGGTTGGACGAAAGCCTCCGGCGACGGAACCCGTACGTCGATCCGTTGAACCTCCTGCAGGTGCAACTGCTCGGTCGGACCGATCGATCGACCGCCGAAGAACGGACACTCCGGATGACGGTTAAAGGGATCGCGGCCGGAATGAAAAACACGGGATAGCGTCCGCTCTCGGACGGGCATTTATATACTAAGGCGGGACCAGCACGCCGTGTGTCCACCGTCCGGATCATCGCCATCGCGTTGATCGCCACCTCGCTAACCGTAGCGTTTGCTTCGGGCGTCGCCGCCGGGACGGAGGCTGAACCGGAGACGAGCGAGTCGATAAACGCCACGCTCGTATCGGCCTATCCGAACCCCGTCGCCAGAGGCGATCCCGGTGAGTTCGTCGCCGTCAGATTCGATCGGCCGACAAACACCTCGGGGTGGACACTGACCGACGGGAAGACGACCGCGCGGCTACCGAATCGGACGATCGATGGGACGGTCGCCTTCTCGATGAAACCGGACCACGCGCGAAATCACACCGAACATCCGGTCGCCGCGCTGTCGGGTCGGTTACTGCTGGCCGACGACGGCGATCGATTGGAACTGCAGGCGGGCGAACGGACGGTGGATAGCGCCCGCTACCGGCGCGCGCCGGTTTCGGAAGTGTGGCACTTCGAGACTGAAACGTGGCAACCGATCGGGGCGACCGATCACGATCCGATCCGCACGGACGGTGGCGAAGCGACCGTCTTCGTCCTTCCGGACGCCCCAGAGGAGACCGTTCGACAACTCCGGACCGCCGAAGATCGGATACTCGTCGCCGGATACACGTTCAGCTCGGAACGAATCGCGGACACGCTGGAAGCGGCAGCGTCGGACGGGGTCGATGTCAGAGTCCTTCTCGATGGCGCTCCGGTCGGCGGGGTCAGCGATCGGCAAGCGCGCAAACTCGACCGACTCACCGACGCCGGAGTCACGGTTCGAGTGCTTACGGGGTCACACACGCGATACCGACATCATCACGCGAAATACGCCGTCATCGACGATCGAGCGCTCGTCTCGACCGAGAACTTCAAACCGGCCGGGACGGGCGGTATGTCCAGCCGCGGGTGGAGCGTCGTCTTGAACGACGACGAGACGGCCGCTGAACTCACGTCCGTCTACGAACGCGATTGGACGTGGCGAGCGGCGACTCCCTGGAACACGTATCGTGACGGGCGAACGTTCACCGACGCCGATCCCGCCCTCGGTGCCTTCGAACCGCGACACGAGCCCGAACGTGTCACCGTCGATTCGGCGACTCTCCTCGTCGCTCCCGACAACGCCGGGGATGAGTTAGTCTCGATGATGGAGTCGGCGGACGACCGCGTTCTCGTCCAGCAGGTCCGGATCGACAGCCGGGAGAACCGCCTGCTTCGAGCCGCGATGGACGCCGCCGACCGCGGCGTTCGGGTTCGAATCCATCTGAGCGACAGCTGGTACGTCGAATCGGAGAACGCGGCGCTCGTCGAGTGGCTGAACCGTCGTGCCGAGACGGAGGAATGGGATCTCGAAGCGCGCGTCGACGACGCCGACGGAAAAATTCACACGAAAGGCGTCGTCGTCGACGATGTCGCTGTCGTCGGAAGTCTCAACTGGGTCCGATCCGCGAAATCGGACAATCGGGAACTGCTCGTCGCGCTCGAAGGGTCGGAACCGGCGGAGTACTACGCGTCCGTCTTCGAGAGCGACTGGAGCGGTGACGAGCGGCGGGCGATCCCGGCCGGCGTACTCGCCGTCGTCGCGGTCGCCGGGAGCGGAACGCTCCTCTTGCTCCGTCGGATCGAGTTCGTCGGGAAAGCTGAGCCGGTGACCGACTGGAAGTGGTGATCAGTCGTCTCTGAGCAGCGTGCTCCGGAGTTCGGCGTCGAGTTCCGCTCGCTCCATCTTCTCGACGAGCGCGTCGAGAACGTCCTCGCGAGCACCCGGGACGAACTTGATCGAACCGACGACGAGGTGACCGCCGCCGGAGACGCCCGCACCCTGGAGTTCGTCCTGCAGTTCGGTTACCATGTTCGGGATATCGAGCCGGACGCCATCCGAGCGCAGAACCGCGAAGTCCGGGCCGTAGCCGATCGTGATGACCGGATCGCCGGTTTCGGTCACCTTCCGGTCGTGGAGTTCGCCGGTCGTCTTTCCCGGTGCGGGATACGTAAAGCGTCGGGCGTGGTGTTCCACGTCGAGCCGATAGAGGTGGGCGTCGTTGTCGAGCCGTTCGTGTTCGACGTGCGGTTCGGCGTCTTCGAGTTGGCGCTCGACGTCGCGACGGGCGCGAGAGGAGAGAAACTCGACGAGTTCGCGGTGGCGATCGGCGTCGTCACAGTCGAGGTCGAGGGCGTCGGTGATCAGATTCGGACCGGAACGGTACCGAAGCCAGTGGGCCGCGTAATCGAGCGCCTCGACGATATCGGCCAGATCCGACTCGTCGTAGCCGGCGCTTTCCGCGAGTTCGATGTAGTCGTCCATCGCATCAGCTTTCGATCGATCCGCGAGTCCCGCGACCGCCGGGACGTGTTCGAGGTCTGCGGTTATCGACGGATCGATCATCCGCGCCAACTCGACGCACATCATTCCGGTCGTGATCCGATAGTCCTCGCCGTGAAGGTACGGATTGACGTGGGCGTCCAACAGCGAGCCGACGGCATCGGGGTCGGGATGGTGATGATCGACGGCCACGATCGGGATGTCGTACTGCTTGAGGGCTCGGTACGCCGGCGTATCCTCCTCGGTCGATCCGTTATCGACCATGAAGAGCAGCGGCAGCCGCTGGCCATGTCGCTCCTCGTCTTCGAGCGCGAAGTTGAGGTCGCGCGTGACGTCTTCCATCTCGTAGTACGGAGCCTTCGAGGGAAGTCGCTTGAACAGGTGTCGCGGAGCGTCGGCGTCCGCGTACACCTCGGCGATGAAGTTCTCCAGGGCGAGTTGGACGGGAAGTGCGGCGCACATCCCGTCGCCGTCGGCGTGGTGGCGGACGCGAATCGGTCGGCCCTCCAACACGGCGGTTTTGAGCCGTCGAGCGAGATCCGTGAGGTCGTCGTGTAGCGTTTCGAACGCCGGCCATTCGATGAGTGGGTCCGGGTCGGCGGGCTCCGCACGGGTTTCGACGGCGGCGGCGATGCGCTCTCGAACGTCCGCTTTCTCCTCTCCGAGGAGCTGAACGAGCGTTTCAGTTTCGATCTGTGGAGCCTCGTCGTGCGCTTCGGCCGTCCCGGTCACGCGAACGACATCTCCGAGTTCGATATCGGGATACGCCCGCACTCCCGCATCTTCGAATGCCGCACAAGGGACGATCCCGGTCCCGTCACGGATCGAGAACACTGTCGGACCGGCGGTCTGTTTGATCTGTACGACATCTCCTTCGATATAAACAGTCTCGCCGGTGTGTCCGCTGATATCGTCGATATCGACACGCTCGCCGTGATTGATCTCGGTCCGTTCGATGTGGGCGACATCGGCGTCGATGTCCTCGAATCCGAGGTCGCCGTTGTCGCGGATTTCGACCAGCCGAACGACCAGCTCGTCGCCGACAGCGTATTCGTCGGTGAGCTTCGATTCGTGAACGAGTCCGGAAACGTGTTCGGAGAGGTCGACGAAGATACCGTACTCGACGACGCCGTTGACGGTCGCCAAGTACTCGGCTCCTTCCTCGATATCGTCAGCGGTACAACCGGGTGCCAGATCGCGAACCACTCCCGTTCGGGAGTCGGTGCCGGCATCGCCGGCTGTGGATGAAGTCATTGGAGAATCATCGGTTCTGGCGCGTTTTAAGCGTGTTGTATCGAGTGTATG